>JAQURW010000121.1 GCA_028715425.1 Candidatus Omnitrophota bacterium | reverse complement strand
CGATGTTGTCGCTGGCCGGAGTAAACTGGAGCGACGTTACCATCTTGTCCGAGGCAGGCATCAATTTCGGCGATGTGACTGTTCTCGGTGAGATCGGTATCAACTGGGGCGATATAGGCATATTATCCGGCGCAGGGATCAACTGGTCCGACCTCATGGCATTGTCTGAAGGAGGTATCAACTGGGGCGATATTACCGTTTTGAGCGAGTCGGGCGTTAATTTCGGCGGTATCGCGGTACTGTCCGACGCCGGGATAAATTGGGGCGACATAACCATAGCGTCCGAATCCGGTATTAATTTCGGGGATATAACAGTTCTTACCGAAACCGGCGTCAATTTTGGCGACCTTAGTATCCTGGCAAACGCAGGCATAAATTGGAGTGACATAACTATTTTATCTGAGGAAGGGGTCAACTGGGGCGATGTGACGGTGTTGAGCGAGACCGGCATAAACTTTTCCGACGTCATGGTCCTGACCGAGGCCGGGATCAACTGGAGCGATATGTCTGTGCTAGGCGAGGCCGGGATCAACTGGTATGATGTCAATGTCTTATCGGAAATAGGGGTCAACTGGGGCGATGTGACCATCTTGGCCGAGGCCGGCGTTAACTGGAAAGATGTCGGGATACTTTCAACCTCCGGGGTCAACTGGGATACTATGAGGGTACTAACAGAGTCAGGGCTCAATTTTGGCGACATCGCTGTCTTATCGGAAGCCGGGATAAACTGGGGCGATGTTACCATATTGACCGATGCTGGCATCAACTGGGGCGATGTGACCGTTTTTACCGAAACAGGCGTTAACTGGCAGGACGTTACGGCATTTACCGAGGCAGGCATCAACTTTGAAGACATGGCAGTACTGACCGAGGCAGGCATGAACTGGGACGGCATCGTCATATTGTCGGAAGCCGGGCTTAACTGGGGCGACGTGGCGGTACTGACCGCGGCCGGGATCAATTTCAGTGATTTGACTGCCCTTACTGAGGCCGGTATCAACTGGGGTGATGTGACGGTCTTGAGCGAAGACGGCATTAACTGGGCTAACATGACGGTTATGAGTTCGACGGGCATAAACTGGAGTGACCTGACGATCTTGAGCCAGGCAGGCGTGAATTTCGGGGACATCGATGTATTAAGTAAAACCGGTGTTAACTGGCAGGATTTCACCGTTCTATCGGAGGCCGGGATAAATTTCAGTGACCTCGCTGTCTTTACCGAGGCAGGCGTCAATTGGGACGAAATGGTCGTTTTGACCGAAGAAGGGATGAATTGGGGCGATGTCGATGTCCTTTCCAGGGCCGGGATCAATTGGCTGGACCTTTCGGCCATGAGCGAAGCCGGGATCAACTGGAGCGATATAACGGTTTTATCGGAAACCGGGGTGAACTGGGATGAGTTCACGGTCATGAGCGAATCCGGGATCAATTATCTTGATATCGCCATATTTACCGAGGCAGGGGTCAATTGGCAGGATTTGACCCTTATGACCGAGGCCAAGATCAACTGGGATGATTTTGCCTATATGACCGGCTTGGGTATAAACTGGGCTGATGAATCCGGCAGGTCAGTTGCCGGGGTAAACTGGACGAACCTTTCCGTCATGACCAGCATAGGTATAAACTGGACCGATATAGGCACGCTCGGCAGCCGTATCGGAACGATCAGTTCAAACCTGGATAGCTTGATGGACACGATCGACGACATGAATACCGCTATCGGCTCGGTTGATGATGCGACTTGGAATCCGACTATGGGCGGGAAGCCGAGCTTATATCAGCAAATGTATTATTTATCTACCAATATATCATCGTATCTGGCTGATATTTCACTGGATACTTTACAGGACGCCGTCAATAACCTGACTAATACACTTTCAGATCAGGTGTCTGAAGCCATATCAGATGTTATGAATACAATCACAAACTCTATAGGCGATTCTGATGATGCGACTACGGCAAATACCGTTTTTGGAAAACTTAATAGTGTCTCAGGATTAGCAGCGACTATAAATACATCGATAGGGGCGAATACTGATGCGGATACTGCCGAAACATTGTTCGGCAGGATCGGGAAATCAACGGATCTAAGTACCGCTAAGACGGTTTTTGGGAAGATCGAATATGCCCGGAGCAAGGTCAAAGAGGTTTTTAACGAGGTGCAGGATGTGCGCAATGAGGTAGGCGCGCCCAGTTCGGCCGAGAATCTCTATGCGACCCTGAAAAAACTGCAGGCAAAACTGACCGAGGCCCTGGACGCTGTTAAAGATCTTATGGTATCAAAGGTCGATGGCCAGAAGCTGGCCAAGACGGTCATCGATTCCCTGACCGAAACTACCAACGCGGCAGCCGACCGTTTAGGGGTAAAAATGGAGAAATTGAGCGGCCTGACCGGCGGCGAAGGAGGCGTCCAGGACGCTTATAAGACCGAAATCAACAATAAGTTGAACGAGATCATGGCTGTCCTCGAGTCCCTGAAAGAGGCCCAGGAGGCCAAGGACAGGAAGGTCGTTATAAAGTCCTGGTTCGAGGAAGAGCAATAATTTATGACCTTGACAGAGCAGATATTTAATGATACATTTATACTACTTATTTTCTAAAAAGGGAGGGGAGAATGGCAAAAAAGACGGTGGCTGACATTGACATAAGAAATAAGAAGGTTCTTATGCGCGTCGACTTTAATGTTCCTCTTGATGATAAACAGGCTATAACAGACGATACGAGGATACGAGAGGCGCTGCCGACCATTAAATATGTCCTGGACCAGAACGCCAGGCTTATCCTGATGAGCCATTTAGGAAGGCCGCAGGGCAAGGTAGCCAAGGAATTCAGCCTTCAGCCTATTGCGCTTGACCTCGCCAAAAAACTGGGGAAAAAAGTAACGATGGCCGATGATTGTATCGGCGATAGCGTTAAGAAACTGGTCGACAGTATGCAGCCGGGCGAAGTGGTCCTTCTGGAAAACCTGCGTTTTCATAAGGAAGAAGAAAAGAACGACCCTGCCTTTGCCAAGGCGCTTGCCTCATTAGGTGAGGTATATGTCAGCGACGCTTTCGGGACCTGCCACCGTGCGCATGCGTCGACGGTAGGTGTGACCGGGTTCCTGCCGGGCGTTGCCGGTTTCCTGGTGGAAAAAGAGATCAGGTATTTTGATAAACTTCTTAAGGCACCGGAAAAGCCGTTCACCCTTATATTGGGAGGCGCAAAGGTATCGGACAAGATCAATGTCATCGAAAATCTCCTGCCCAAACTTGATTTTATCCTGATTGGCGGGGCTATGGCGTATACGTTCCTTAAATCGCGGCTTTTAAAAGGCATCGGTAATTCAAAGATAGAGTTGGATAAGCTGGAGCTCGCGGCTAAGATATTCGAGGACGCGCGGGACCATAACGTAGGGATATTCCTCCCTGAAGACCATATTATTGCGCAAACCATAAGCGATAAAACGAGGGTTAGGGTCTCGGTCGAACATATTCCCGACGGTTGGATCGGGCTTGACATCGGCCCGCGTACCATCAGAAAATTTCAGTCCGTACTTAAAGATTCAAAGACCATATGCTGGAACGGCCCCCTGGGGTATTGTGAACTTAAACCGTTCAGAAAAGGCACGGCCGAGATCGCGAAGTATATAACGCGGCTGAAGGCCACGACCGTTATAGGCGGAGGGGATACGGCGGCTGCCGTAAACGCGTTGGGCCTGGGGAGCAAGATGACCCATATCTCGACCGGCGGCGGGGCTTCCCTAGAATACCTGGAAGGCAAAGAACTGCCTGGTATAGCCGCCCTGCAGGATAAATAATATATGAGAACACCCATTATTGCCGGCAACTGGAAGATGTATAAAAACGTCCAGGAAGCCGTAGAACTGACTAAAGGCCTTAAAGAGATGCTCTCGTCCATGAAGGGCGTTGAGGTGGTTTTATGCCCGCCTTTTACCGACCTTTCCGAGGTGGCGAAAGTGCTTGAAGGTTCTGCGATCGGCCTCGGAGGCCAAGATTGCTATTGGCTGAACGAAGGGGCCTACACCGGCGAGATAGCGCCGCGGATGCTGAAAAGCGCCGGATGCACGTATTGTATCATAGGCCATTCAGAACGGCGGACCTATTTTCATGAGACGAACGAGACGGTCAACAAAAAGGTCATGGCAGCGCTCGCTGAAGGGTTGAAACCCATTATGTGCGTAGGCGAGACGTTGAAGGAACGAGAAGAGAATCGGACCTTTGCCGTTGTCAAAAACCATGTGGAGAACGGATTAAAGGGCGTGAACGGGAACGATATGGACCGGGTCGTGATAGCCTATGAGCCCGTATGGGCTATCGGAACGGGCAGGAATGCGACGCCGGGGCAGGCCCAGGAAGTGCATGCGTATATCCGGAAACTTCTCGGCGCCTTGTACGGGGAGTCCGTTGCCGCGAAGGTGCGGATACAATACGGCGGCAGCGTGAAGCCCGAAAATGCGGCCGAAATAATGAAGGAACGGGATGTCGACGGAGCTCTCGTGGGCGGCGCAAGCCTGAAGGCAGATTCCTTTTTCGGAATAATCAAAAAATCAGTCAAAGAATAGGAGAGATAAACGCTATGTTGTACGGTGTCGTGATCGCATTTCATGTGGTGGCGTGTCTGGTGTTGATATTGGTGATCCTGTTACAGGCAGGCAGGGGCGGCGGATTAAGCGAAAGTTTTACCGGCCAGATGAGCCAGACCCTTTTTGGGACCAAGGCGAATGTCTTTTTGACACGCTCGACAACCGTATGCGCCATTGTTTTCATGCTGACCTGTGTTTCGCTCAATATCATGACGTCCAGAAGGGGACGGTCGCTTATGGAATTCGAACGCGCTGTCCAGAACGCGAAGAACATGCCGCTTCCGGTCACGGCCCCGCAGGGACAGGAGAAAATGACCCTTGACCAGGCAAAGAAAGAACTCCCTCCCGTTCAGCCGGAGAAGGCGCCGACAAAATAAGATACAAAAGAACCTTGAGGTCTCAAGGCCATTGCTTGGGGTTATTGCGGCAATGGCCTTTATTTTTTTTGCGCCGTTTGCCTCGGGCGACGACCCTGATTACGGTGATGCCCTGGTTACGGCGCATATCAGCGACTGCCGTACCCTGGTCCCGGTTCTCGCCAGCGATTCGGCTTCTGCCGAGATCATCAGCCTTGTCTTTAACGGATTGGTAAAATACGACGCGCGTCTTAACCTTGTCGGCGACCTTGCCGATTCATGGACCATTTCAGAGGGCGGGCTGGTCATAATCTTTCATCTTAAAAAGAACTGCCGCTGGCAGGACGGCAGGCCGTTTACCGCCGATGATGTCGTGTTCACCTACGAAAGGATTATCGACCCTTCGGTCCCGACCCCGTACAAGGGCGACTTTGAAAAAGTCGAATCGGTAAAAAGCCTTGATCCATATACGGTCGAAGTACGCTACCGCGAGGCCTTTGCCCCGGGACTTGCAAGCTGGGGCATGCCGGTCATGCCCAGGCATCTTCTGGCCGGGCAGGACCTCCTGGCGACAAAGTTCGGCCGTAATCCCGTCGGGACAGGGCCGTACCTCTTTAAACGCTGGCGCACCGGCGAGCGGATCGACCTCGTGTCGAACCGCGATTATTTTGAGCACAGACCGTTTATCGACCGTTATATCTACCGCGTTATACCGGATCCGAGTACGATGTTCCTCGAGCTGGAAACAGGGTCCGTCGATATTATGGGGCTTTCGTCGCTCCAATACGCGCGCCTTACCGATACGGCCCGTTTCCTGAAAAAGTTCCAAAGAATCCGTTATCCGTCGTTCGGCTACGTCTATATGGGATATAATCTGGATAACGTATTCTTTAAGGATATCCGCGTGCGTCAGGCCATAAATTATGCGGTCGACAAGAACGAGATCATCGACGGGGTTCTTTTCGGCCTCGGGACCGTATCGACAGGGCCTTTCCTCAGGGATTCCTGGGCGTATAACCCCGTGGTCCAGCCGCCGGGGTTTGATCCCGCGAAGGCAGGCCTGCTTTTAACAGAAGCCGGGTGGGTCGATACGGACGGAGACGGTTGGCGTGAAAAAAACGGGACAAGATTCGAATTTACCGTGGTAACGAATCAGGGCGCCGGCGAACGTTTACGGGCGGCCGAGATCATCCAGCGCCGCCTGAAGGAGATCGGGATAAAGATGCATATCCGTGTCGTGGAATGGGCGGTCTTTTTGAACGAATTTATCGAGAAAAGGCGTTTTGAGGCGGTTATTCTGGGCTGGAACCTCTCGCGCGACCCTGACTGTTACGATATATGGCATTCTTCAAAAACGAAGCCTGGCGAATTTAATTTTCTGGGGTATAAAAATGCCGAGGTTGACGCGTTGCTTGAGGCGGGTCGCCGGACCTTTGATCAGGAAGAACGGAAAAAGATCTATTACCGTATCCATCGCCTGATCTATGAAGACCAGCCGTGCCTTTTTTTATTTGCGCCGGACGCCCTTGTCGCGGTCGACCGCCGTTTTGAAGGGGTAAGTCCGGCTCCCGTCGGTATTATGTATAATCTGATCGATTGGTATGTCCCCCGGGATAAACAGCGATATCATCTGCGGCCGGAGATATCTTGATATGATACGGTATATGGCAGGGCGCATAGTATATTTCCTTCCGATACTTTTCGGGATAACGGTGATCGCGTTTATCGTCATCCATCTGGCGCCTGGCAGACCGACTGATGTCATGACCGAGCTCAATCCCAAGATGTCGCTGGAGGCTCGTGAGAAACTCGCCCAGATATACGGTTTTGATAAACCGGTCGTCGTCCAATACGGCCGTTGGATACGTAAGCTTGTCAGCGGGGATCTCGGCGCCTCTTTTGTCGACGGCAGGCCGGTTACGAAGAAGATCGCCGAAGCGTTGCCTGTAACATTGGTCATAAATATAATGAGCCTCGTCGTCATTATGTGCCTGGCAATACCGATCGGTGTCCGGAGCGCGCTTAAAAGGGGGTCCTTTTTTGATACCGGCATGACGGTCGCGGTTTTTATCCTGTTCTCGGTGCCGGGTTTTTGGCTTGCCTTGATGCTCATGTCCTTTCTCGGCGTTACTCTCGGATGGCTTCCGGTATCGGGTATCGTGTCACTCGATTTCGATCAATTGACCCCTGTCGGCAAATGTATCGACATCTTAAGTCACCTGGTCCTGCCGGTCGTTGTCGGAAGCCTGGGCGGTCTGGCCGGCATTTCGCGATATGCGCGCGAGCGCATGATCCACGTCCTTCATGAGGACTATATCCGTACGGCATATGCCAAGGGGGTGCCGGAGCGGATTATCATGTACCGCCACGCCCTCCGGAACGCTCTTCTTCCGATCATAACGATTTTGGGGCTCTCGATACCGGGGCTGATAAGCGGCAGCGTTATTTTTGAGTCGGTTTTTAATATTCCGGGCATGGGGCGTCTTATGGTGAACGCCGTGTTTACGCGCGATTATAATCTGATCATGGGTGAACTTGTCTTGGCTGCGCTCCTGACACTCGCGGGAAATCTTTTGGCGGATATCGCGTATGCCTACGCGGACCCGCGGATCAGGTATGGAAAATGAAACAGAGGAAGGAATAATCTGTAAGATATGCGGAAACTCATTATGTGC
>JAQURW010000120.1 GCA_028715425.1 Candidatus Omnitrophota bacterium | reverse complement strand
CTATCATAGCGTTTACCGGGAATACGAGATCGATCCTTGCGCGGACGGCCGATTATGTGCTCGATACCTCGGTCAAAAAAGAGGCCTGCCCTATGGGCCTGGCACCGACCACGTCGACGACCGTTATGCTGGTCATGGGCGATGCGTTGGCCGTAGCCCTTTTAGCCAAAAAAGGCTTTACCGAAGATGAATTTGCTTTTTATCATCCGGGCGGGAGCCTCGGGCGGCGGCTGATCCTTAAAGTAGAAGATATTATGAGAAAAGGTTCAGACAATCCCCTGGTAGGAGAGCATATGATGGTGAAGGATGTTCTGCTTAAGATCACCCGTGCGCGGGCCGGATGCGCATGTATCGTCGACAACAAAGGAAGGCTTACGGGTATCTTTACCGACGGCGACCTGCGCCGTCATCTGGACAGTTCGGTGAATATCGCAACACGACAGATCAAGGATGTCATGACCAAAAAGCCGGTTACCATACAGCCCCATAAACTTGCCGCAGAGGCGTTTCAGATACTGCGCTCGAAAAAGATCGACGAGATCCCGGTGGTGAACGACCGGGGAAGGCCGGTGGGTATGGTTGATGTGCAGGATCTCTTGAAGGCAGGATTAGTATAATATCCCATGGATAAACGTATTCGGGCTCTGGCAAAAAAAATAAAACTCCTTGTCCTTGACGTCGACGGTGTCTTGACGGACGGGTTTCTCTATTACGGCAATGACGGCGATGAAGTCAAGGCCTTTGACGTTCGCGACGGTTTCGGAGTGTATCTCCTCAAAAGGAGCGGGGTATCGGTCGCGATCCTGACGGCCAAAGGTGCGCCGCTTGTCCAAAAACGCGCCGACGAGATCAGGGTCGATAAGGTCTACAAGGATTTTCATTATAAAATCGAAGCGCTCGGTCTTCTCAAACGCGATTTTAAGGTTCGTGAGAACGAGATCTGTTTTATCGGCGACGAACTCCTCGATCTGCCGATATTGAAACGCGTGGGATTGGCGGTTGCCGTTCCGAACGCGGTGTCCGACGTCAAAAAACTTGTTCCGTATGTTACCAGGGCATGGGGCGGACGCGGCGCGGTGCGTGAGGTGTGCGAAATTATTATGAAGGCGCAGGGGACGTGGGAGAAGGTGACGGAACCGTATAGACGGTAGCGGGTGGTTCGGATATCGCAGGATATATTCATAATGAAGGCGACCTGCACAATCGGAGTTTAGTATGTATACCATATGTGTCACCAGCATATTCAGCGGCGCACATAACCTCCGGGGTTATGAAGGGAAATGCGAGCGGCTTCACGGCCATAACTGGAAGGTCGAGGCAGAGGTTTGCGGCGACAGCCTTCAGGCTTCGGGTATGGTCATGGATTTTAAAGAGATCAAAAAAGCCTTATCGCTTATACTCGCTGAACTTGATCATACGTATCTTAACGATATGCCGTATTTCAAAAAAAACAATCCGACGTCTGAGAACATGGCGCGCTATATCTATGACGCGCTTAAAAAGGATATACGGGCGCTTTCCGCCGTAACGGTCTGGGAGACCGAATCATCTCGAGCGAGGTACCAGGAATGAAAGGGAAGGCTGTTTGTCTATTATCGGGTGGTATCGATTCGGCGACGGCATTTTTTATTGCCCGGGCCGGGGGATATGAATGTCTTCCGCTTGCCTTTGATTACGGCCAGCGGCACATGCGGGAATTGGCGTCTGCGGAGGCCATCGCGCGTTCCGCTCGGACTCATCTTATGGTATTGACCCTTGATTTTCCGTGGAAAGGGAGCTCTCTTCTAGACCGTACCGCGCCGATCCCGGCCGCACGTTCAAACGACACACCGTCAACCTATGTGCCCGGCAGGAACATCATTTTTCTTGCGCATGCGCTTTCTTATGCGGAAAGTGTCGGAGCATCGGCTGTGGTTATCGGCGCGCATAGCGAAGATTATTCCGGATATCCTGATTGTAGAAGCGAATTTTTTGACGCCTTCCGTGCGGTCAAGAATACCGGGACCAGGGCCGGCCAAACGATCTCACTTGAGGTCCCCCTTCTTAAGCTCGGGAAGGCCGATATCATCCGGTGGGGACGGGCGCTCGGGGTGCCGTTTGAACTTACCTGGTCGTGTTATAGCGGCGGCAGCGAGCCGTGCGGGGCATGCGACAGTTGTTATTACCGTGCCAAAGGGTTTCGGGAGGCGGGATTGGCAGATCCCCTTCTCGTTTCATCAAATCTAACCAAGGTGCTGCGATGAACGAAGCCAAGATATCAGAGATCTTCATGTCATTCCAGGGCGAAGGTCCCTATACGGGGACCCGGCAGCTCTTTATCAGATTCTACGGTTGTTCGCTCCAATGCGCTTTTTGCGATACGAAACCGAAGACCATGACGGTCATGTCCCGTGAAGACCTGATGCGAAAGATCCTGGAGTTCGATAAACCTTATCATTCGATATCGCTGACCGGGGGGGAGCCGCTGGAACAGGTTGATTTTCTCGAATCTTTTTTGCCTTTTGTGAAACCTCAGACTCAAAAACTTATCTATCTCGAGACCAACGGTATTATGCCCGAGCAGTTGTCGCGTATCATTAAATATGTCGATATCGTGGCCATGGATTTCAAATTGCCGTCGTCGACCGGCAAGCGCCCGTTCTGGAGCGAACACAAACGTTTCCTTGAGATAGCGCTGGCAAAGGAAGTATTTGTCAAGATCGTCGTTACGTACAACACGACCCTTGAAGACATAACCAAGGCAAAAGAGATCATCCAGTCGGTCAGTAACAAGGTCCCTCTTATTATCCAGCCGGTTGACCCGTTCAACGGTATCAACGAGCCGACTGAAAAAAGGCTCGCGCAGATCCAGCGCATGTGCTCCGGGTCGCTCGAAAAGGTCCGCGTCATGGGACAGGCGCACAAGAAAGCTGGTATAAAATAATGTCAGCAAACCATCCGGGGTACGATCATCTTCAGGAGCGCATCCGGTCACTTAAAACGCCGGCGATAGGGGTCTGGGAGAATAAATACGCCGACAGAGACTACGCTATAAAGATCGAAACATCCGAGTTTACCTGCGTCGGCCCTAAGACCGGTCTTCCTGATTTTGCCCAAATATGGATAGAGTATGTGCCGGATAAGGTGTGTGTTGAGCTGAAATCATTTAAAGAATATCTGCTTTTTTTCCGCGATATAGGCATCTTCCACGAGCATCTTACCAACCGTGTTCTTGAAGACCTCGTCAAGGCGTGTCGTCCCCGCTCGGCAAAGATCAGGTCTGAATTTAATTCCCGAGGCGGGATAAAGACCACGGTCGAAGCCGCTTATAATCTTCCGTCTTAGATTTTAGTCAAATTTGCACGGTTGTGTCACACCTCTTTAGGCTGTATACCGCCTTGACGCCTCTGGGATTTATGGTACAATCTATTATTATGATTTAAGTGTACGTTACGATACTATTACGGTAAGGAGGTAATGCGATGGCCATCAGTCTCAATGAAATCACCGAAAAGGTAAAACGCGAAGCGGGTTTTGTGTTCGGGGTGAAGTCCGAGATCGACAAAGTAATTGTCGGCCAGCAATATCTTATCGACCGGCTTTTGATCGGGCTTTTGGCGAACGGTCATGTCCTGGTCGAAGGCGTACCCGGACTTGCCAAGACCTTGTCCATCAAATGCCTTGCGGACACGGTCAAGGCAAAATTCCACCGGATACAGTTTACGCCGGATCTCCTGCCGGCAGACCTTGTAGGAACGCTTGTTTATAACCAGAAAGAAGGGGGGTTTACCACCAAAAAGGGCCCGATATTTGCGAACATTGTATTGGCCGATGAAATTAACCGTGCGCCGGCCAAGGTCCAAAGCGCCCTCCTTGAAGCTATGCAGGAACACCAGGTCACGATAGGCGAGACAACGCATAAACTCGATGACCCGTTCCTGGTTATGGCGACCCAGAACCCGATCGAACAGGAAGGTACGTATGAATTGCCCGAAGCGCAGATAGACCGTTTCATGCTGAAATTGAATGTTTCGTACCCGACGATCGAGGAAGAGCATAAGATATTAAAACGCATGGGTTTTACCGACAAAAAGATCGAAATCAACCCGGTGATCAAGCCCGAAGATATAGTCCGGGCCCGCCACGTTGTCGACGAGATCTATATCGATGAAAAGCTCGAGAAGTATATCCTGGATATCGTATTCGCGACGAGGGTTCCCAAAAAGTATAAACTCGAGGAGCTCACAGCGTTTATCCATTATGGGGCCTCCCCGCGCGCGACCATTAACCTGACCCTTGCCGCTAAGGCATATGCGTTTATCCAGGGCCGGGGATATGTGACGCCCCAGGATATAAAAATGATCGGGCCCGATGTCCTGCGCCACCGCGTTATCGTCTCCTATGAGGCCGAGGCAGAGGAAAAGACGTCGGATGATCTCATAAAACGTATTTTCGAAGAGGTTGAGGTACCGTAAACCCCCGGATATAAAATCCCATGATCCCAAAAGAGATTGTGCGCAATGTCCGGCACATCCAAATAATAACGACAAGGGCGGTCACCAATGTCTTTGCCGGCGAATACCGCAGTGTTTTTAAGGGAAGCGGTATCGAATTTAACGAGGTACGCGAGTACCTTCCCGGCGACGATATACGCACGATCGACTGGAACGTTACGGCCCGTATGGATAAACCGTATATCAAGGAGTTCGTCGAAGAGCGCGAAATGACGGTCATGCTGCTTCTTGATATTTTCGGGTCGTCCACCTTTGGATCTCTTGCGCGCCTCAAAGGCCAGGTTGCCGCAGAACACTGCTCGCTACTGGCGTTCTCGGCCATAACCAACAAGGATAAAGTCGGGCTAATATTGTTCACCGATAAGATCGAGAAATTTGTCCCTCCCCGCAAAGGGATGAGCCATGTCCTCAGGGTCATCCGTGAAGCGCTTTATTTTTCTCCGGCCAGCAAAGGAACCAGTATTGCCGGGGCGCTTGAGTACCTGAGCAAGGTCATGCACCGGAAGACCATCACCTTTATTATTTCTGATTTTTATGACAAGGATTTTACCAATGCCCTTACGGTCGCCAATAAACGGCATGACGTGATCGCGGTAACGATCACCGACCCGCTTGAGCGTGAATTGCCGAATGCGGGGCTCATGAGCCTCTATGATTCAGAGACCGGCAAGGAGTTCGTGGTCGATTCGTCGTCTGCGGGTATCCGCGCGGCGTTCAAGAAAAATGCGGCCGAGCGGTTTCTAAGACGGCAGGCGATGTTTAATGCGGCGAACGTGGACAATATAGACATACGGACCGATGTGCCGTATACACGCAGCCTTTACACTTTTTTTAAGTATCGCGCGCGACGTATGAGGCAGTGATATGAGCACGACCCCGGCCGCTACTACAGGGACGCTGTCAAACCCTTCTCAGGTCATCGATATACGCGATATCAAAGGCCCGGTCACGTTTCCGTGGATCATGGGTTACGTGATCGCCGCGATTCTCCTGGTCGCCCTCATAACGGGCGCGATCGCCGGCCTCCGCTTTTTTTTCAGGAAATACCGGAAGGCTGCCCCGCCCAAGAAACCGCATGAGGTAGCCTATGAGGCGCTGGATGCCCTGCGCGGCAAAGACTGGATCAAAAAAGGAAAGTTCAAGGAATTTTTTTACACCCTTTCGTCGATCGTCAGGACTTATGTCGAGAACAGGTTTAATATACATGCCCTGGAAATGACCACCGAGGAATTTTTACTTAAGGCAAAGGATGCGGACGAATTAAGCCGGGGGCATAAGGAGCTCCTTAAGGAATTCCTTTCAAAATGCGATCTGGTAAAATATGCGCCGTATGGCCCCAGCGCGAACGAGGTCGAGTCGGCCATAGAATTGGCGATACGGTTTGTCGATCAGACAAAACCCCAGGAACCGGTAGAACTGGCGACACCGTAGAGGAGGATAGTTAGTCAGATGCTTTTTCATAATCCGCTCATATTGGTTTTTGTGCCGCTGGTTATAGCGGGCGTATTCCTTCTGGCGTGGAAAGGCCGGCGCCATTCTGCCATTAAATTTTCTTCGGGAGAGCTTCTCGCGGGATTAAAGGGGTCCTTTAAGGTATGGGCTTCGAAATATGCGTTCCTTTTGCGGGCGCTATCGTTAGCGCTTTTTGTCGTCGCCTTGGCGCGGCCTCAATCGCCGCTTCAGGAGACCGAGATCATCAAAGAAGGGATCGATATCGTCCTTGTTATCGACGTATCGACCAGTATGCGCGCAGAGGATTTCGAGCTTCAGGGGCAGCGCATGAACAGGCTGGCGGTCGTTAAGGACGTGGTCAGGGATTTCATAAACAGCAGGAATTCTGACCGGATCGGACTTATTGCCTTTGCGGCGCGTCCTTACACGGTCTGTCCGCTTACGCTGGATTATAACTGGCTTCAGGAAAACCTTGACCGTGTCGAGATTGGCATTATCGAAGATACGACCGCTATCGGTTCTGCCCTTGCAGCCGCGCTTAACAGGCTGAAGGACACCAATGCGAAGTCCAAGATAATCATCCTTCTTACCGACGGCGTGAATAATGCCGGCAAGATATCGCCGCTTACCGCTGCCGAGGCGGCAAAGGCGCTTGGTGTCAGGGTGTATACGATCGGCGCGGGGACAAGGGATCTGGCGCCGTATCCCTTCAAGGACCCGTTCGGGAATACGGTCTACCGTAACGTAAAAATAGAAATCGATGAGGATACCCTGAGAAAGATCGCGGCGGTTACCGGAGGGATCTTTTACCGCGCAGTCGATACGGCATCATTGCGCACGATCTATCATGATATCGACAGGCTTGAAAAGACGGCGGTGTCGCAAAAAGGATTTCTGGAATATAAAGAATTGTTCCCGTTATTCCTGGTGCCGGCGCTTATTTTGCTCTTGTTTGAAATAGTGCTGTCAAATACCGTTTTTAGGAAGTTGCCGTAAGGATCTATGCTGGATTCTTCGCTGGTTCAGAATGACAGTGTTTCATATATGAAACACTGCAGTTCATAAGGATTCCTATGCAGTTTGGAAATGATCATCTTTTTTGGTTGTACTGGATACCGATCCTGGTGATCGTATTCTATTGGTTTACTATTATAAGCCGGCGGAGGGCGCTGGCAAAGGTCCTTCGTCGCGAATTTGTCAAGGCGCTTGTTCCGAAGTTTTCGTTCGGTAAATTGAAGGTCAAGGCGTTCTTGACTGTACTGGCGGTCTTTTTTTTCGTTATGGCGCTTACACGGCCCCAATGGGGATACCGGTGGGAAGAAGTGAAACGGAAAGGGCTCGATATCCTGATCGCCCTTGATACCTCGAATAGTATGCTTGCCGAAGATGTTAAGCCTAACCGGCTGGAACGGTCTAAACTCGCGATCAAAGACCTTGTCAGGAATCTGTCCGGGGGTGACCGTGTCGGGTTAATAGCCTTTGCAGGTACGGCCTTCCTTCAGTGCCCGCTGACGGTCGACTATAACGGGTTTATCCTGTCGCTTAACGATATCTCGGCCGGCACGATCCCCCGCGGAGGGACTGCGATCACCATCGCTATTGAGTGCGCCATGCGAAGCTACGGCGGGGGGTTGAAAAAAAATAAGATATTGATCATGATAACGGACGGAGAAGACCATGAAGGCGACCCGGCAAAGGCTGCCCAGCGCGCCGCGCGGGA
>JAQURW010000119.1 GCA_028715425.1 Candidatus Omnitrophota bacterium | reverse complement strand
CGCGGTCTATACAGTTTGGATTAAGGACCTGACCATAAGCCGAAACTTCAACGCCGCTGTCTTTGATCTCACACAAACGGCCCGTTCACGGCCGGCCTTTATGCCTTCTCTGGTCGATAACATAATTCTGATAAATGTCGATGAGGAAACCTTGCGGCGCGTCAAGGTCCGATGGCCCTGGCCCAGGACCTATATGGCCGATATCCTGCAAAAGGTGAATAACTGCCGCCCCCGCCTGGTCGTTGTCGACTTTGTTTTTATCGGGAAAAGTATGCTGCCCGAAGAAGATGCCTTATTCGAGAAGGCGCTCCAGCACACGGATAGCCTTTTATTGGCATCCTATATCGATCAGGGCGGTGTCTACGTCGTGCCGGAGAAGGTTTTTTCCCGGTACGCGAAGGGGTATGGGTTCGTCAATAAACCCTGGGATGTCGATGATACCATACGGAGGACCCGTCCGCTTATCTTCTCAAGGGCAGGGGCTGTCCTCGATTATTCCCTGAGTTTCAAGACCGCGGCGCTTTATTTAGGCATGACGCCCGCAGACCTTTTACGGACGGTCCCGCTTCAGGAGGACAACACCGTGCCGATATATTTTTTCGGCGGAGAGAATAAGTTTACCTGTATTTCCGCCTGGAAGATAATGTCCGGAAATTTCCCGAAGGCCGTTTTTAAGGACAAACTTGTTTTCTTCGGCACAACCGCCGAGATCTTTCACGATACCTACCAGACCCCTGTCGGCAGGATGGCAGGCGTCACGATACTGGCGAACGAAGCGCTCATGCATATCGAAAAGTTATACTTCAGATTTGTCCCGAGAATAATCGAGTTCCTGGTCCTGTTTATCCTGGTCTCCTGCGCCGTGCAGGTAGGGATGCGGTGGGCTATCGCAAAAGGCCTTGTGGCCGACACATCGGTTCTCATCGCTTTTTCAATAGTTGCCTATACCCTTATCAAAAAAAAGATCCTCATGGATTATTTCGGCCCGTTCTTTCTTGTCATTACCGTCTCGGTCATCATCTACGTTATACGCTATGCGTCGATAGCTATAGAAAACTCCATCCTGCAACAGCAGGCAAATACCGACGAACTTACCGGGCTTTATAATTACCGTTTTTTTACGGCGCGGCTCAGGATCGAAATGGATAAGGCAAAACTCGAAAATACCACGGTCGCCATAGCGCTTCTGGATATCGATCACTTCAAGGAAGTGAACGATGCCTACGGCCATGAGATGGGCAATGTCGTCTTAAGGACCATCGCAAGTACTATTAAGGCAAACGTCCGCAATGACGATATCGTCGTCCGTTACGGCGGGGAAGAGTTCTGTGTTATCATGCCCGGTATTGCCCAGGATGATGCGCTGCAGTTTGCCGAAAGGCTGCGCCGGGCTGTTAAAGATAACAGGTTTACTGTGGGGCTCGATAAACAGCTTCAGGTGACCGTAAGCGTAGGGTTATCGTTTGCAGGCCCGTTCGGGCAGAAAAAACATGCGGCAATGATAATACAAGAGGCGGACCGGGCGCTCTATGATTCGAAAAATGCAGGCCGCGACCGGGTAAGTTCCTATGAGGTATAAGTTTTAAGAAATTATTATTTGTTTGAGCCGTTGCCGTTACCGTTGCCGTTGCCGTTACCGTTACCGTTGCCATTGCCGTTAACGGGACTTCGGGGACCCCCGGAAAAATTAGTGGGCGGCTTTTCTGCTGGAACAGCAGGAATGATACTACTGCTTTTGCAGCCTTGAGACATACTCCTGATCGATATAGGATCAATGTGCAATGTATGAATCGTCGGTCTAGAGTCTGAAATAATGTTCCGTATGTTCCTATCTCCTAAAAATACTGTTACGCCAACGCTATCGCCTCTGTCAATCTTATCCGCATGTTTAGAAAGTTTGCCTACCTGTATTGTTGCTTCCTGTGGGCTCTGAGATACGGCAGAGTTCTGAGCTACGGCTTCAGTTTGCGCGGGTATCACGAGGCATATTGACGGACCGATATCATGACAGCTTGATTCTTCAGCCTGCCAGTCTTCCATTGCAAAGGCATTAATAAAGGGAGAAAATAAGAATAAAACAAAAATTATTGCGAACACAACAGCACGCATTTTATCCTCCTGTATATACTTGCTTGATCTCAATTTAAGTATATCATATGTTAACCGAATAAAAAGCAAATACGGTGTTACTTTTTTATGCCCTAACTGAAATATTTGTGAAAATATTCGAAGAATATTTTCCTTGCCTCAGTTTTGAATGGGGTGTATCATAGGCTATTAAATTTAGAGAATCGAGGGAAATATGATAATACTTACCGGAGGCGCCGGTTTCATCGGAAGCGCTTTTTTGTGGAAACTGAACCAGATGGGCATTACCGATATACTGGTGGTAGACGCGCTCGGAGAGACCGATAAATGGAAGAACCTCCGCGCGAAACGTTTCAGCGATTATATCCAGAAAATGGATTTTTTGGAACTTGTTAATGAGAACAAACTTCCCAAACCCGAGGCTGTCGTTCACATGGGGGCGTGCAGTTCTACGACCCTTACGGATGCGAACTATTTTATAAAAAACAATTACGAATATACGAAAACACTTGCGGCATGGGCTATGAAACATAAGGCCCCGTTTTTGTATGCCTCGTCAGCGGCAACGTACGGGGACGGGGCTCAAGGTTATAGCGACGACCATAAAGGCATCCCGGCGCTCGAACCGCTTAACATGTACGGCTACTCAAAACAGCTCTTTGACCTCTGGGCGCTTCATAACGGCTGTATCAAAAAAATCACCGGCATAAAATTTTTCAATGTGTTCGGCCCCAATGAGTACCATAAAGGCGAGATGATGAGTGTCATCTGTAAACAGTTCCGGCTGGTCAAAAATGACGGCGTGATAAAACTCTTCAGGTCATACCGGCCCGATTACAAGGACGGGGAGCAGAAACGGGATTTTATTTATATTAAAGATACTATTGAGGTCATGTACTGGTTTTTCACCCATCCCGGGAAGACAGGCCTCTTTAATCTCGGCACCGGCCGTGCGCGAAGCTGGAATGACATCGCCGCGGCGATGTTCTCTTCGCTCGGTAAAAAACCCCGGATCGAATACATCGAAATGCCCGATTATCTAAAACCCAAGTATCAATATTTTACCCAGGCTGACATGGATAAGCTCCGTAAGGCCGGGTGTAGACACACATTCCAGTCGCTCGAAGACTCGATCAGGGATTATACAAAATATCTTACAGACGGAACGTATCTCTAATAAATATGGTCATTCTGAGTCCCCGGCTCAGCCTTGCATATACCCACAGGCTCTCATCAGGATGACAGGGGTGTGGTTTATGGACTACCGGAAAATCCACAATACTGAACTGGAAATCTCCGCTATCGGCCTCGGCACCTGGGCCTTCGGTTCCGACGGGTGGTGGGGCTATCAGGATGACCGGAAATCCCGCGACGTGCTTGCCGAAGCGGTCGGCCGCGGCGTCAATCTGATCGACACCGCGCCCATATACGGCCGCGGCCATTCAGAAGAGATTATCGGCGACGTGCTTGCCAAGCACGGCATGCGAAAAGATGTCGTCCTTGCGACCAAGCTCGGCCTTAACTGGGACGGGAAAAGGGTCTTTCATGATTTGAAACCCAAACGTATGCGCGAGGAGCTTGCCCTTTCGCTGAAACGGCTCAGGACCGATTATATCGATATCTACCAGGTGCACTGGCCTGATCCGGATACGCCGGTCGAGGATAGCGCCGGTGTCATGCGGGAGTTCTTCGACGAAGGCGTCATAAAGGCCGTGGGCGTCAGTAATTTTTCAGTCCGCCAGATGAGGGAATTCATGGAACATTGCCCCCTTCATGCCCTCCAGCCGCCGTATAACATGTTCAGGCGGGAGATCGAGGACGAGGTCCTTCCTTTCTGCATTGAACACAAGATCGCCTGCCTGGTCTATCAGCCGCTCCATGCCGGCATACTGACCGGGAAATTCTTTTTTGACGGCGCGACCATCCCCAACGATATCAACCGCAAGAACCACCCTGATCTTAAGGAGCCGCTGTACAGCCTTAACAAAGAGATCCTTGCCAAGATGAAAGATATTGCCCGGAAATACGATAAGACCCTGACGCAGCTTGTTATAAACTGGACGAGCTTGCAGGCAGGTGTCACCTCGGTCCTGGTCGGCGCGCGGAATTACGACCAGGTAGACGAAAATATCGAGAGCGTCGGCTGGACAATAGAACAAAAAGACCTCGACGCGATATACGCCCTTCTGGACATCCGAAAGCTCGCAGGACCCGCTATCACCTAAGGCATACATGAATATCTTGATTACCGGCGCGACAGGGTTTATCGGACGGCATCTGGTCAGGGAACTTTCCCGATCGAACGATGCGGTTTTTTGTCTTGTCCGTAACGCCAAACGGGCCGGGATATTAGCGCCTTACAAGGTGCGGCTTATCTACGGTAATATAACCGACTATGCGAGCCTTGAAGGAATCAGGGAAAAGATCGACGTTATTTTTCACTGCGCCGCGGTCGTGTCCAACAAAAACAGGGAACTCCTTCACGCGGTCAACGTGCTCGGCACGCAGAATGTCTGCCGTTTTGCCTTTGGCCGCGGCGTGAGCCGTATGATCTACACGAGTTCCGTGGCCTGCGTGAGCGGGCATGACGTTGTCCCTCTTGTCGAAGAACTCCCCTATGAGCCGAACAATCCGTACGGTGTTTCGAAAATTGCCGCAGAAAAGATCGTCCTGGAATATCGCCGAAAAGGATTGAAGGTTGCTGTTGTAAGGCCGTGCATGGTTTACGGCGAAGATGAGCCCCACCTGTTAAAACTTTTTGTCTTATGCGTCAAATACGGGATCCTGCCTGTTCTGGGCGGCGGCAGGAACAGGTTCCATCTCGCTTATGTCGAGAATGTTGTCGCGGCGCTGATACACGGCATGAACGACGACCGGATGCTTGAAGGGACATTTTTTATAGCGGACGACGAAGTCCTGACCAGTAGCGAGGTTATGCATATCATGGCCCAAGCCGTTAAAGGGCCGCGTCCGAAAGTAATATCTTCGGGCATGACCGAAGCGCTCCTCAAAATCCCTTATTTCGGGAAAAAACTGGATCTGCTCCTCAAAGACCGTGAATACAGCCAGGCGAGGATAAAAGCCGCCGGTTTCCGCCATCCGTACGCCGCCCGCCCGAGCCTTGAGAAGTCCTGCCGGGAAATTTCCTCTTGTCATACCCTTTAAAAGGATATACAATAAATATCTCTGCGGGCGACAGGCATCATAAGGCGGATCATATGCATGAACGAGGGCTGGTACGGGGTATTTTTAAATATCTGGACGAAGAAGAGGCCGCAACGGGGAGGCGCATTAAAAAGATATACGTTGCGCTCTCTGAATTCGGAAGCTTAACGAAGGAACATTTCGCCGATCATTTCAGGGCAGAGGCACACGGCACGCCGCATGAAAATACCGACCTCGCGATCGCGACGGTCCCGTTCGGCCCGGAACTCGAGATAACCAAAATAGACTTTGTTTAACGATCGGAGCACGGCATGAAATACGCGACCATAAAGAAGGCCGATCTCGGCACCTGGATCGGCCATTTACAGAAAAAGGCAAAATTATACGCGCCCAGGAAGAAGGAGAACCTCTACGTCTTCAGGCCCGTCAAGGATGCCAGGGACATAGCCTTGAAGTATATCCCGACCATCCTTCCGCCGAAAAAATATTATTTCCCGCAGCACGAAAAACTGTTCAAATTCGTCATCGACCGGTTCAAGACCGCCAAGGCCATCGCGGAATTTGAGGAGTTTATCCTCTTTGCGGTGCATACCTGCGACATCGCCGGCATACAATGTATGGACGTCGTGTTCAGGGAAAGCCCGGAAGACCCGAATTATCTGAACAGAAAAGACAAGATGACCATTGTCGGCATCGAGTGCCTCGAATACTGCGACCGTTATGCCAACTGCACTGCCATGGGGAACCATGTCCCGCGCGGCGGTTATGACCTTATGATGATCGAGTTAAAAGACGCCTTTATTATCCATGTCAATTCCGAAAAAGGCGAACGCCTGGTCAAGGGGCTTCCGTACATCCGCGAGGCAGGCGACGACGATATGCGCGCCCTTGAGGAGGCCAGAGAAAAGAAAGAAACGGTTTTTAAGAACGAGTTCGCAAAACCGCTCCGGGATGTCTATACGTCGTTCGATAACGGTTTTGCCGCGCCGGTCTGGAAGGATGTCGGCAGGCGCTGTGTCGCCTGCGGCAACTGTACTGCGGTATGCCCGACGTGCTACTGTTTCGATATAGCGGATGATGTTGAGCTTGATTTTAATGCCGGCACGCGTTACCGGGTATGGAACTCCTGCCAGATGGATGATTTTGCGAAGGTCGCCGGAGGCGAGGATTTTCGTAAAGGCAGGGACCAGCGGCAGCGGCACCGGTATTACCGGAAATTCAAGTACCCCGTGGACAAATTCAACCGGTATTTCTGCACGGGATGCGGCAGGTGCACGAGGACATGCATGGCCGGGATAAGCCTTATTGAGACGGTCAATGCTCTCTTGTGCGAAGAAGGGATGGGGTGATCTATGTTAGACAGAGAAATCCTCCTTGAAAAGATGAAGGTCTCGCCGTATAAGCCCCTGAAAGGGAAGATCGTTCGTGCGGAGATGGTCACGGAAAAGGAGAAGTTCTTTCGCATCGAGCTGGAAGAGAAGATCGCGCTCGGCCACGAACCCGGTCAGTTCGTGATGGTGTCGATATTCGGGTTTGCCGAGGCGCCGATATCCATCGCTTCGTCTCCGACGGACAAGGGGTATTTCGACCTGGTAGTCCGGAATGTAGGTGTCTTTACGAACAAGCTGCACACCCTGGAAAAGGGCGATGAGGTCGGCATCCGGGGCCCGTTCGGCAAGGGGTTCCCGGTCGATAACATGTTCGGCTTCGATATCGTGATCGTAGGCGGGGGCCTGGGGATCGTGCCGCTCCGTTCGCTCATCCATTATATCATGCATAACAGGAATGACTTCGGCAACGTCCAGATATTGCTGGGATGTAAGACGCCCAAAGAGATGCTGTTCAGGGATGAGCAGAAAGAGTGGATGAAACGGGCCGAGATAAAATTTAACTGTACCGTCGACCGGGCAGACCCGGACTGGAAAGGGAATGTCGGGCTTATCACGACGTTGATCCCGGGGGTCGACCTCAATCCCTCGAGGACCTACGGTATCGTTGTCGGGCCGCCGGTCATGTATAAATTCGTTATCGTAAAATTGCTTGAGAAAGAGATACCCGACCACCAGATCATCGTTTCTCTCGAGCGGCGGATGAAATGCGGCCTCGGTAAATGCGGCCACTGCCAGATAGAAGGCGTCTATGTCTGTCAATCGGGGCCCGTTTTCAATTACGCGCAGCTTAAGAGGTTCAAAGGAGAATGCCATGAAAAAGCGATCTAAGCCGAAGGTGGCTTTTTTTGAATTTTCTGATTGCGAGGGGTGTCAGCTTCAGATTGCGAATATGGGGCAGACGCTGGTCCAGCTTACGGAGCTCGTGGATATCGTGAATTTCCGCGAGGTCATGTCCGAGAACGGCCAGGATTATGAGGTCGCCTTTATCGAGGGCAGTATCACGACCGACACGGATGTCGCCCGCGTGCGGAAGATCAGGG
>JAQURW010000118.1 GCA_028715425.1 Candidatus Omnitrophota bacterium | reverse complement strand
TAATACCGGTTATACCGGGTCCGAGGATTTATATCTTCGGTAAACATGTCTTTAAGATACTCGAACGAACTGTCCACCTGCAGTTCGATATCGCGCCGGTACCGTGAGGATAGCTGTTCTTCCGCGATATCGCGCGGCAGGGTGGGAGGTTCCTGCAGTTTTTCGATCTGCGCGGCTTCATGTTCTTTGGCGATGACCTCCGGCGGCTTTTCAAGCGTAAAAGCAGAGAACTCTTCTTCGCCGGGCCGGTTCAATACCGCCTGGTTTTTTTCAGCCCTATACTCGTAGGAAAGCCCGAGGGACCGGGCCAGGACCTCGATCTGGATCATGAACCGTCCCGCTTTTTTCGCAAGGGGTTTTGCCAGAGGCTGTTCGGTCGTATTGTCGATCGTTAAGGTCTCCTTGCCTACCCTAAGCGTCATGAGCGAACCGTCAAAACCGATAATGTTCACGGTAAGGTCATTAATGACGATGAGCACCAGCCCCAGCCCCTGGACGGTCCCGTCCAGCGGGACCCAGATATCATCGCCGCGTCTCTCGGGCGGGATGGCCGTGGTAAAAGATTTTTCCTCAAAGAGGATACTAAGGGCAGGATCAGGGACATATCCGGAAAGATCAAAGCCGGTCTGTTCTTTTTTTTGGGCGATCACCCATTCCTGGTCAGAGGTATCGAGAGCCACTGCGGGGAAAATTTCGATAATGAGGGCGCCGGCGACTAAAAAAAAGACGATGCTACTTGGGCACCTCAAATTTTTTCTGGCCTCCGATATAGGCGCTCCCGCCGTAATCTAAAACAACCTGCAGTGTATAGGAACCCGGCGCAAGTTTGTCGGCATAGGGCGCATAAAAAGTCCTGCTGGTGGAGGGAAATACGCCTGTCTTTCCCGGATTGATCTTGACGGTCGCTATCTCCTTTTTATCACGGCCTATGATCTTTGCCGTGCCGTTCGGCCTCACCAGGATATTGCTTTCGTTCGATACCGTACACGATATCTCATATGCGGCCTTCTCGCTCTTCACGGGCCTTATGTCGACTGCCGTGAGCTTGGCCTGATAGGTTTGGGTACCGTCGATTTCGATCAGCATGATCGTACCCATGCGGATATTGATCATGGCGCCTGAACTGTCTTTCAAGTCTCCGTAACTCGGCGACATCTCAAAAAATATGACCCCGTATCTGCCGCCCGTAACCCCCTTGGGCACGGTTACGGTATACCTGAGTTTCCCGTCTTTCCCCGCAGGGACCTCAAACTCGGTCGGGCCGATCTTGAGCCAGTCGCCGCATGTCCACGGGGTCCTTCCCGGCGGCAGGAAATCATTGCTCCCGTCGGGCAGGTAGACAAGATCGTTGACATACGCGCGCACATGCATCGGCTCCTTTTCATCGCCGTTTATAACGCTGATATACCCGCCCCGCTCTTCGCCCGGCTTGACCTTAAGATCGACGCGGGGAGGGTCCAGATTCATTTTGACCGCAGCATGCGACGAGGCGCATAACAATAACACGCTTAAAAAAACGGCGCTGCCACGAACTATCTTCCCAGCCATTGTACCTCCTATAGCCTTTCGATCATGACGTATTGCAGATTAGCCGTGTAGGAGCCGGCAACCTGATTCTCAGGTATCTTCAGCGTATAATAAATATTAAGAACAACCTGTTGCCCCGTGTTATCGCCGAGCGCGCTGGTGTAGATGGTCGTTTCGCGTCCGGTAAGCGGTATGTCCCGGTTGGTGCCGTACATGACAATGCCCTGACCGCTCACCTGTTGTTCGACAACGACCGCCATATTGTCCATCGGGATCGTTTTATCCCCGCAGGTGAACGGCCGGATAACGTCGATCTTAAGATACCAGGTGTTACCGTTGGTCGAAACACATTGTATCGCGTGATGGTATCCGCCTTTTAAGGCAATACGCGCCTCCTCGCCGCATTTCACGGCGCCGAAATCAAGATAGTTGTTGTTGTCCGTTATCGAGACATTAAATTCGGCGCGGCCTTCAGTCGCGGCGGCAAGGAACATGAGAAAAACGCTTATTGCTATAACCGCTTTCCTTCGCATCATTATCGCTCCTCGGTCAGAGAATAAAGCACCCGTATCACATAATGCCCTGCGACAGCCTTATCCGGAAGTGTCAATGAATATTGTAAACTGACCCGTACTTCCCTGCCGGTCAGGTCATCCCCTCCGGCAGTATAGGCAAGGACAGGGGTAGCGCCGAAATTCTGCCATCCCTCGACCGGACTGCCGTTGCCCTGAACGTCATAAACTTTCCATTTAACAGACGACGGATCGATCTTGGTGCCGGCCGGACCTATAATATCTCCGACAAGCGAAAGTTTAAGGTACCATATCTTCCCTTTATTTGAAATGCAGATGGCCCTGTTATAGGGCGATCCTTCCTTCAAGGTCACCGTCTGGCCGGGCTGGATCATGCCGAAATCAAGAAGATTATTATCCAGATTGACGCTGAAATTAGGCAATACCGTAACAGAGGCATACAGATTTTCCGTATCCTGATCGGCAAAGGCCGCCGGGAACAATAAACTCGCCAGAAAAATAAGAAAATATATCCGTGCCTTCATCGTCATATCTCCGCGGTGACCGTATAGAGCTTGGCCGGCGTTTTGTCCTGAGTGCGATAGTTAAGCCACATATTACCGTTCGACATCATGCCCTCACCGCCGTATTCGCATGATAACACCGGTTTAACAAAGACCGTAATAATCGACGTAAGCCTCTCATCGGGATATGCCGTATCAGTAAAAAAGCATACCGCCAGAAAAAAAAACATACCCTCGACTAGTGTTCCTTTCATAATCAAGCGCTCGTTGTCAAGGTATACACTATGCGACAGTTATACAGCCGATTCGCCGCAAGCTGGCTCGGGTTGATCGCAAAACTGAACGTGCATAATGTCCCGTCAGGCGTATTGATCTTATCACCGTTACCGGCTATGTAGATGACCGTAGGCGAACCCGGCAGATTGTACCAGTTCGCCGAACGGGCAAGCTGTCCGTCGGCAGGAGCACCAAGCGTCCGGTTCCACGGCTGGCCGAAATAGTAAAATATCTTATCCAGAGAAAACGGCGGTGTCGCTTCGGCATGGATCTTAAGGTACCAGGTAACGCCGAGATTGCTAGAGCATACACAGCCGGTATCAGATTTGCCGTCTCCCTCATTTCGCCCGTCCGCATAAACCCATGTCTTGGTAGAGTCCATGCCGCTGAAAGGAATGCCGGTAGAATATAAAACATTGCTGTCGGTATAAAACGCTATGCTGAAAACCTGGGGGACATCGAACGTGCCGTCCGCCTGGGTAGTCGCCGTATCGGCCCCCGCTCGGGCTACAAAGACGAGAAAGAGAAAAAAAGAAAAAAGCGCGATATTATTTCGCTTAGTATGCATTGGATATTATTTTCCTATTAAATATATTATAACAGGCAGGGAGAAGGGTGTCAAATAAATATCCCGGATGCTTCGCAAAAAGAAACCGCAGGTGCCTCCTTAGACACCTGCGGTAGTTGATATGACCAAAGGACTATACTACTTCTGCCATGGTATACGTAACCGTTGCCGTATGACTTCCCGGCACCAGGCCTGCTCCATTGATCTTAAACGTCAGCGTTGCTTCTACACCATACGGCGTATTGATCTTATCATAATCACCGGATGTATAGAGAACCGTTGACGTTGCTGGAACCTCATACCAATCGTCGCCATACGTTCGGCTGCCGCTTGCGCCACTGCTCGTGTTCCTGTCAGTCGGCTGACCCATATTGAACAGGAGTTTATGGAATAGCGTCGAACCGCCGTTCATCTCCACTTTCAATTTCCACGTTGATCCATGGTTCGACAGGCATACGAGACCGACATCGGTCTTACCCTCAGCGTGACCGTCCGAATAATTTTCAGAGGTCGAAGGATCGACATTGGAAAATGGGATAAGGTTACTGTGGATAACGTTAGCATCATCCGTGACGAACGAAAGGGAAAATATCCCACCGACCGTAGCATTTACCGTTGACTGCTGCGTCTGATCGGCAGCGTTCGCACTAACGGCGATCGCCATGGCAAAGAGTCCCATAACCATTACCATCATTAACTTTTTCATTGTACTCACCTCCTTTCTTTGATATTTATTTGTTTTTCTGTTTTTCATTGTACACCTCCTTTTTTAATTGGTTTAAAAACTTTCTCCTTTTTATCTTACTACCTGAAAACTTTCCTGAAATACTTATTTTCACAATTTAAAAAGTTTTTACTTTACTTTTTCTTAACGTAACTAAAGTATAGCATATCCTTGTTTTTTTGGGTAACGGTAGTGTTAAAGAAATGTAACTACTGTGTAACAGAATCAGGCAGGCTTACTAGATCATCATAACCGAAATATACGACTCCATCAACCTTCGCTTCTCTGCAAATATGTTTCTGCTCCTCGATGATCTCCCCGTCGTGCTTCAACACAAAAACCCCTATGCCCGCATAAACCTTACCTTTACCACGGAACGCGACCGAGGAGGTAAGCTCTCTTTTAAATAAACGCGAATCTATCGTGTAGCTCATCAGCACCACATAATCAATGAAACCTTTTTCAAGCCAGAGCGGCCAGTCTTGAAAGCCTATACTATATGCCCTTTCCGGGGACGGCTGAACGGCTGCGGATACTATCATATGGGGAAAATTAGTTTTTACGTTTTTCGAGATCTTTTTCACCAGAGACGTGACCTGGTCCCGCTTCCAGTTATCCCATACAAGGGTTTTCGCGTCAATATCATTCATTGCCAAAGGATCGATCGATGTCTGCGCCGTAAACCGGTCAACACTCTTCTGCCCGAAGCCATAGCATAACCCGTATTTCGAAAACCGCGAATCCGGAAGATAGGGAATAGCCATCGGATATCTCACATAATCGAGATGTATGCCGGCCAGGCGCGGATAGCGCCCCGTTATCTCATCGACCACGGAAACCAGATATCCCTGCACCCGCAGGTCACCCGGCTCGAGATAAAGCTGCGTTTCCCTCATATAATAGGTATCGAGAAGGTTTTTTTCACTGCCGGCAAGCGATGTCCGGCCGTGCTGGTCGCGGGTAAAAACCCCCGGACCGTATTGAGCGACAATATCGGGATTCTTGTTGGCAGCCAGGCTCAATAGGTTCACCCAGGCAAAAACCTTGACATTGTTTTTTTGAGCTTCTTTAAGAAGGAAATCTATCGGGTCCCCGCCGGCGCGTTTGGCCATGTCACGATATTTTGCGCGGCCAAGGATCTTTGAATCATAGTAAGCGACGCCTCCGCGATAAAGCTGGAGATACAACTCATTGATGCCTCGCTCCCTGCAGAAGGTCATAAGCTCGATGATGGCCGGTTTCGAATAGAGTATCTCCTTTTTTGAAAAACAGGTAATCCAGACACCCTGGTTCCTTATACCGGTCTTAGCCGGGACTTCTGCCAGACCGCGTTGTCCGAAAGGCATCGCTATCAAAAAAAAGCAGGCGTTCGCCAGAACGCCTGCTTTAATAAGCCCCCTCACCGTTACAGTATTCATCAAGCTCTTACTCGATCGGAATTACGATCTTGGTCCCTGGTTTAAGTTTATTCGGGTTCTTGATCTTATCTTTATTGAGCTCATAGATATATTTCCAGCGGTGGCCGCTGCCGCATTCCCGCTCGGCTATTTTCCAGAGGCTGTCATTCTGCTGAACGGTGTACTCTTTGGTCGAGACCCGCACCTCAGAGGTGACGTCCTCTTTTTTCTCGACCACGTACTTGCCCTCTTCGACAGGTGTGGCCCCCTCGGTCTTGACCTCGGCCGGTTCTCCGGTACCCGCATACGGCATCATAACTTCCTCGACCTCGGCTACCATGAACTGCGCATTACGGTCTTTTTGCATCCCTACGATATCGGTGACCGGCGCGATCGCATCCAGCTTCCCGCGGCTGATGATCCGGATACGGTCCGGCTGGACCCCTTTTGAGCGCATAAAATTATCGACGACCGCGGCGCGCCGCTTACCCAGATCCAGGTTATAATTCTCGCTCCCGCGCACATCGCAGTTGCCGGTAATGAGGACGCTCGCCTTCGGGTTCTTTTCGAGGGTCTTCACCGCGTTTGTAAGTATTTCGGCGGCGTCATCCCTGAGATCGGCCTTGTCGAAATCAAAATATATCTTCACGTTCTTCAGTATCTTCCTGACCAGAAGGCACGCCCTGAGCTCCTGAGGTTTCGGCGGAGGAAGCTCATCGGATTTATAATCGAAAATGATCTTATACACATATACATAACCGCGGTTGCCCCACGGCCGGGCCTTGCCGGGCGTCGTAGGCCACCACCAGTAGCCGCCGCGCACCTCATCCTTGACCGGGCCGGGCTTGGCGTCGGTCGGCCACCAATTAAACTTCTCCTGTAACTCTTTCATCTCATCCTTCCGATTCTCCTCGCGGTCCTCGGACGTTATAAGCTTGTTTTCAACGGCAAACCCAGAGCCGCCGGTAAAAACCATCGATGCCATCAGTACCGCGATCCACAATTGTTTCAGACATTTTCCCATATCAACCCCCCTAATTTAGGTTATTGTTTAACAGCTACCAATGCTATTTCGCGCCTCACCTGCTAAACCGTGATAGGCGCTTCGTAGGAATTAATCTTTTAAGACTCCCAGTAACATTCGATCCGTAAGGCGTCTTCATCCCGCATCGCGCTGACGGCCCGCGCCTTCACGATCCCGAAAAAAAGGTCCTTGAGCACTATATTTGAAAACTCCCTGCTGAAGAGTTTGTCTTTTTCAAGCGTTTTGATCTTTTCGATCTTTTCCCCGAACATAACCAACGAAGCTATATCCCGATATCCGAGCGCCGGTTGTGCGGCAAGGTAAAGCACGGCGTCGTCATGTGTCCCTTTCAATGACCCGCTCATGGCGTAGCCGTCCAACGTCAATATTCCTTCAAAATCAAAAAAAGGCGGTCTTCCTTTTTGCTCGCAGACAACCTGCCCCTTCGTTAAGGTGATAACCTTGTCATATGCCTTATAGATCCCCCGCGCCACATCGATCCCGCCCGACAGATACGGCAGATAATCGTCCGATTCCTTACGTATATCCAAAAAACAGTTGACATAGGCATCCACATAACGCCCGTCCCGTATAGGTACCTGGCGGCCGTTGACCCCTATGTTAATAACGGCATTGTGCAAGGGCCCGGAGGCAAGCATCTCTTTTTGCGTATTAAGCGCTAAAAGGCTTTGCAGGCTTTCGATCAGAAATACCTTTTTTAATTGAACAATGCCGCATAAAAACGGTTTTCCCGCATTTCCGGTTATTGTTCCTTCTACAGTCCCCGATAATTTCAAAGACCCGTTACATACACAATCGAGAGGTCCGCCTCTAAAAGCAATATTGATCAAATACGGCTTATACCCTTTTAAGATAATATCGCCTTCGGCGTCGATCCGTCCTTCCAGGGCGAGCGCGCCGGGGACAAACCCCTTTATTCCGCCGACATCCTGGCCGCGGACCCTGAGGGCGATCGTCGTCAGATCGCCCTGGTGATATAACTTAAGCGGAACCGTTAATTCTTTATATTCAAACCGCGCACCGGCAGCATCAGCGTTAAATTCACCGATAATAATAGCGGCCGGACGGTACGCTAACCGGATCGAATCGGCCTCGAACATCGCGCCGTCCGGATAACCCTCTATATCGG
>JAQURW010000117.1 GCA_028715425.1 Candidatus Omnitrophota bacterium | reverse complement strand
AAGCGGCCGGATAATGGTGATCTTGCCGCCGAACATCTCCTGGCGCGGGTTCATGGTCGAGACCTCGCCGTTAAAAAAGAGGTTGAGGAGGACCGTCTCGATGATATCGTCCTTATGATGCCCGAAGGCGATCTTGTTACAGCCGTTCCGTTCGGCTATGGTGAAGATCTCCTTACGTTTGTTCCAGGCGCACCAGAAACAGTTGATCGGCCTGCCTTTTGCCTTCTGGACAACCGATGCCTTACCGAACTCATAGGCGACTCCCCATCGGTCAAAGAAATCGGTCAAACGCTGACGATGGGTACAATGGGCACAGCTAAAATCAGTCTCAATGTGAATAGCCATGAGCGTATATTTAAGCGCGCTCATCATCGTCCGCGTTGAAAGCATCTTGAGCATGGTGAGGCTGTCCTGCCCACCCGAGACCGCGACCGCAATGCGGTCGCCTTCCTGTATCAGGGCATAATCCCGGATGGCTTCGCCCATGCGCTTCCAAAGAAACTTTTGTTTCTGCTTAATGCGGCGTTCCGGACTTGCTCTCTCTTTGCCTAGATTCATCATCGCCTTTTGATTCCGCTTGTGTGCATCGCAGGTCGGCTATATCACGGTGTTACTGGGAATAACGGCGTTCTTCGCCACGATGACGATGCCGTCCTTGATAAAGACCTTGTCACCGTCCATATTCGCCACGTTGTCCTTATTGATGATCCTGACATTAGAGCCGATATGCACATTCTTATCGATAATGGCCTTTTTGATCACACAGCCGCTTCCGATCCCGAGCGCCGGCACCCTGACCTTGCCTTTCGTGAACGGCGGCGTCGCGTCATAATAATCACAGCCCAGGATAATAGAGCTCTCGATCTGGCTCGCCTCGCCTATCTTACTGCGCAGGCCTATGACCGAATGTTTGATCGTCGCGGCATCGATAATGCAGCCGTCGGCAATGGTCGATGATTCTATATGCGAGTTCCGTACCTTGGCCGGCGGCAGGTTGCGCGCGCGGGTAAAGAACGGCCAGGACCCGTCGAACATGTCGATCGGAGGAACTTCGGCGGTCATCGCAAGATTCGCCTCGTAAAATGCCTTCATGGTCCCGATGTCCCGCCAGTATCCTTTATGCACAAAGGCATAGGTCTTTATTGTCTTGAACGCCGACGGTATGATCTCGCGGCCAAAATCGACCTTGGTCGAGTTCTTCAGAAGGTCGACAAGGACATCTTTTTCAAAAAGGTATATCCCCATAGAGGCAAGGAAACATCTTTTTTCGTCGATCTGGACCATGATCTCCTTGACCGTTGAAGGCTTCTTGGGTTTCTCGATAAACTGCATGATGCGGCTGTCCTTGTGGATACCCATGATGCCGAACTCGGAGATCTCCTCGGGCATGACCGGATTACAGGCGATCGTGATCTCAGCCTTTTTCGCGTCGTGAAAATCGATGAGTCCCTTAAAATTTAATTTATATAACTGGTCTCCCGACAGGACAAGGATCCGCCGTATATTCGGGTTGGTAAAATGCTTTAATGACCTCCTGACGGCGTCTGCCGTCCCCTGGAACCAGTTGGTGCTTTCCATGGATTGTTCCGCGGCGATGATCTCGACAAAACCGCGGGAAAAACGGTCGAGGTTGTAGGTCCGGGTGATATGCTTATTGAGCGATTCCGAATTGAACTGCGTAAGCACATATATCCTGTTCAACCCCGAATTCAGGCAGTTGGAGACCGGGACATCGATCAGCCGGTATTTTCCCGCCAACGGCACTGCCGGCTTTGACCGGTCGCGGGTAAGCGGATAGAGGCGCGTCCCCCTGCCTCCGCCGAGAATAACGCACAATATATCGGTCATGATCCCTCCCTGAAAGTTGACATCATATTTTATGCATGCGTGTTACGGCTACAAGCTAGGATCTAATACGATCGTACAACGATACATACTCCCGTGCCGCATGGTCCCATGAAAAATCCTCTTGCATAGCGCGGCTGACCAGCGCCTGCCACACGAGTTTGTCCTGATACCGGTTAAGGGCCCTTTTTACCGCGTGCAGAAAATCCCTGCCCTCGGCAGAATAAAACTTGAACCCGTTCCCCTGTTCCGCATCTTCGTCATAATCGATAATAACGTCATCAAGCCCGCCGGTAGCGCGCACGACGGGAATGGTGCCGTATTTAAGGCTATACATCTGGTTCAAACCGCACGGCTCATAGCGCGACGGCATAAGGAAGATATCGGCGCCAGCTTCGATCTTATGGGCGAGGCTGTTATTAAACTGTACGATAAGCGCTACGTTCCGGGGATGACGCCGGCTGCACTGCCGTAAGAGGTTTTCGTATTTTGCCTCGCCTTTTCCCAGGATCACGACCTGAGCGCCCAGCGCGACAAGATCGTCGATAATATCCACCAGGAGATCTATGCCTTTTTGCCAGGCAAACCGCGCGATAACGCCTATAACCGGCCGCGCGAGGCCCTCTTCCGCAGGCAGCCCCACACTTTCCAGAAGGTCCCGTTTATCATCTTCCTTGGCTTTATGCGACCCGATACTGTATTGTTCTTTGATATACGGGTCGATCATAGGGTCCCATTCGCTGTAGTCCGCTCCGTTCGTTATCCCGAAGAGATACTCCTTGCGTGCCTTTAAAAGCCCGTGCAACCCGCATCCGTACTCCTCGGTAAGTATCTCCCGCGCGTATCCTTTACTGACGGTATTGACCGCATCGGCATAGAGTATGCCCGACTTCATGAAGTTGATCTTACGGTAAAATTCCAGGGCGTGCATGTTAAAGAATTTCTTGGGGATATCCAGCCTCCCCAGAAGCCATCGATGGAATTGCCCCTGATACGCAAGGTTATGGACCGTATAGAGGACCCTCATATTCTGGTAAAAAGGGTCGTTATCAAGCTTGAACCGGCGATAGAACGGCACCAGGGCCGTCTGCCAGTCATGGCAGTGTATGATATCGAACGAGATATCCCGCGTCTTAAGGAACGCAAGGACCGCTTTTGAAAAAAACGAAAAACGGACGGCATTATCCGGATAATCGCCGCGGGACGTCCCGTACAATTCATCGCGGTCAAAATATTTCCTGTGTTCGATAAAATAAGTCTCGATCCCGTGCTGATGATTGGCATAGACGTCAAAATGCGGCAGGTTCCCCAGGAGAGGGTGCGTTACCCCGGCGGCGATTTTATACAGGGAATAGCCGCTCTTCCTGATGCACCGGTAGAGGGGCATGATGACACGGATATTAGCGACACGGTGCATAAGGGCCTTGGGCAGGGCGCTCGCGACATCGGCAAGCCCGCCGGTCTTCGCATACGGCGCAACTTCCGAAGAGACAAAAAGGACATTGAGGGATTTTTTAGACGAGCTTAGAGAATTGTCTTTAAGACGTAGCAATTGCCACCTTTGGTTTTCGCCTCGTATAGCGCTTCATCCGCTGTCTGTATCAGCTGGTCCATCGACATCATCTTGTCGGTCTCAAGGGCCACAAGCCCCTGGCTTGTGCTTACTCTGACTTTTGCTTTTTCAAATACCATGGGCCGGGAGCTGATGATCCGGGCGATCCGCCCGGCAACGACGAGGCATTCTTTTTTCCCTTTATGCGGCAGCATGATCATGAATTCGTCTCCGCCGAACCTCCCCAGGAGGTCGATCTTCCGGATCGTCTTCTTGAGGCGCCGTCCGAATTCGCCGATGATCGCATCGCCGCCGAGATGCCCGACCTCGTCGTTTATTTTTTTAAAACCGTCTATATCCATAAAAATAAAGCTCAAGGGTGTTTTATTACGAACGGCCAGTTCCAGCTCGTCTTTTGCCTTCTCGATAAAATGGCCTTTGTTCATGGCGCCGGTCATCCAGTCGTAGACGGCCGCTTCCTTCAAGGTATCATGCCGCGCCTTTATTTCGAGAAAGTTCCTGATCCGCGCAAGGATCTCCTGCGGGGAGACCGGTTTGGTAAGATAATCCACGGCCCCGCCGCTCAAGGCCTCCAACTTATGGTCGATCGCGACGCTTGCCGTAAGGAATATGACGGGGATATAGCGCTCAGCAAAAAACTTTTTTATCGCCTTTAAGACCTTAAACCCGTCGAGGTACGGCATGCACACGTCCAGGATGACCAGGTCCGGGGATTCTTTTTTAAAGACGTCGACAGCCTCTTTACCGTTCCGGGCGATGACGACCTCGTAATGCTCGGAAAGAAGGATCGCCTTTATGGCATCGCGTATGCTCGGCTCATCGTCGGCAATCAATATCTTGGGGCGTATGATAGTCACGGGATAAACCCTTTAAAGGACTCCTGTTAAAAATGCGGGACAGACCGCGCGTACGACGCATACCGGGCATTCCGGCCTCCCCGCATGGCAGACCTTCCGGCCATGTTCGATGAGGACATGGTTTATCGATTCCCAGTCTTTTTTCGGAAACAGCTTCATCAGGTCACGCTCGATTTTCACCGGATCGTCGGAGGCGCTGAATCCCAGGCGTCCGGCCACCCGCCTGACATGCGTATCGACCGCTATACCGTGAACGATGCCGTAACCGCAGGTAAGAACGATATTCGCGGTCTTCCGGCCAACACCCGGCAGCGTTAAAAGCCCTTCCATGGTATCCGGGACCCTGCCCGAAAAATCCGCCAGTATCTTGCCGGCGCCGGCTATGATATTCTTTGCCTTCTGCCGGTAAAACCCTGTCGATCGTATCTCTTTTTCGAACACACGGCGGTCAGCGGAGGCAAAATCACGCACGGTCCTGTACTTTTTAAAGAGCTTTTCTGTGACCAGGTTGACCCTTTTATCCGTACACTGCGCCGACATAATAGTCGCAGCCAGAAGCTGCATCGTAGTGCCGTACCGCAGCCTGATCGTCGCCTGTGGGTATTCTTTTTTAAGGATGGAGAATACCCTTGTTGCTTTCACTTGTAGCACAATAGTATCCTATAATTAACGGCTAGAATAACATATTCACGATTTTTTGCAAGTAAAAACCCGTTTTTTACGTCTTTAATAATGGAGGGGGAGGGAAAAACTCCCCCGCGGAATTCGCTGCGCGAATTCCAGCCCCTCTTTAGTAAAGAGAGGGTAGTAAATAAGTCATAAACGATAAGCGTTGTCCCCCTCTTTTTTAAAGAGGGGGAGTGTGGGGGAGTTAAAAAGAGAGGAAAACGGGACCATGAACATGCTATCGGCATTGATCGACCTTGTCTATCCGCCGCACTGCGAGATATGTGATATCCGGCTCAACGGCAGCGAACGCATCATCTGCAATCGATGCTTCGGGAAGATACTCGTCAACGCCCCGCCATTCTGCCTCACCTGCGGCAGGATGGTTCCCTTCACAAGGGTCTTAAAAGGCAGGGACCTGTCGCGTTGTCCCGAATGTAAAGGAAGACATTCCTATCTGGAACGGATGTGGGCATGGGGCGTTTATGACGGGGGGTTAAAGACATGCCTGCATCTGTTTAAACATAAAAAACGGCCTTATATACTCGATGTTTTCAAGGAGGGCGTCATCGATTTTATAGGCCGGGAGTGTCCTCTGGGCATCATTGACATCATTACGCCCGTACCGCTTGATCCGGTAAAACAACGCGACCGGACCTTTAACCAGTCCGAACTTATTGCCGGTCTCATCGCAGGTCATTACCGGAAGCCTCTGGTAGGTCTCCTTAAAAAATCAAAAAAGACCGGCCCCCAGCATTTCCTCTCGAAAGATGAGCGTAAGGAAAACATTAAAAATGCCTTTACGGTCCGTTATCCGTTACGGGTCAAGGGAAAAACAATACTTTTAGTGGATGATATTTTTACTACGGGGGCTACCATGAATGAATGCAGCAGAATTTTAAAAGATGCCGGCTGCCGCGCTGTATACGGATTTGCGCTTGCGCGGGGAATTTAACTCCCCTTCGGCATGGTTTTCTGCACGTAATCAGCGACGCATGCCCGGTCGTCCTTGGCCATATCGAGGAATTGATTGCCGATCTCATAATCATCCCCGACCGGAAGTTTTTTGATCCAGGCAACCTTTGAAATAGCGCGTATGGGTTTCTGCGACGTAGGTATCGTCAGTTCGACGACCATACGACAGGCAAGCGAAATAAATTTATCGGTGTTGAATTTAACCCCGCCTTCGCTCAAATTTCTCGTCGTTGTTCCTTTAGACTGGCTGTTCCCTTCACGCAATTCCTTGTATTGGAGCGGCACACGAATGTCTATCCTGGGAAACCTGCGTTTCTCACTTGGATTCATTGAATGCTCCTTTGTTGTTAGTTAACCAACTTTTTATAATTTTCATTTTGAGTATAGCACACAAATTTTATTCTGTCTGTCACCGGAAGGTAACTTTTGTTTTCTTAACATTATAACCAGCCGCGCGGTATGAACTACGCACATACGGGGCGCTGGCGACGTGAAGGAAACCGAGTTTTTCCGCCTTGGTCTTAAGGGCAGAAAACCGTTCCGGAGACACATATTCTTTGACAGGATAATGTTTTTTACTCGGCGCCAGATACTGGCCAAGGCAGAGATAATCGCAGCCGGCCGCGCTGAGGTCGTTCAATACTTCAAGGACTTCTTTCTCCTGTTCGCCGAGTCCGAGCATGAGGCCTGATTTGGTTCGGACAGTCCCTCGCCCGGCCTTTGCGCGCTTAAGGACATCCAGTGAGCGGCCGTAATCAGCGCCGGTACGGATCTCGCCGTAGAGACGCGGGACGGTTTCCAGGTTATGGCCGAAGATATCCGGTGCGGCATTAAGCACCTGTCGGACAGATTCCGCGCGGCCGTTAAAATCAGGGACAAGCACCTCGATCGTAGTCACGGCACAGAGCGATCTCACCGCATTTATAACAGCGTTAAAATGCCCTGCCCCGCCGTCGGGCATATCGTCTCGCGTAACGCTGGTTATCACGACATGTTTCAACCCGAGCCTTTTGACGGCCTCTGAAACACGGCGCGGCTCGTCAGGATCGACGTTGTCCGGGACCCCCGGCGTCACGGCGCAGAACTTACAGCCGCGCGTACAAACCGGCCCCAGGATAAGGAAGGTCGCCGTTCCTTCGCCGAAACACTCCGCAATATTCGGGCATAGCGCCGATTGGCAGACGGTATTGAGCCCGCGTTCGGCCAAAAAACGTTTCATGTCTGAGCCACGGCCGAGGTTTATTTTTTTGTTAAGCCACGCGGGTTTTCTGACCGCAGTATGATCAACCATAAAAATGCCTACTCGAGATTGATATCTACAGGGGGTTCTCTGAAACACATGGTCGAGAAAAACGTATTGTATTTTTTCGTCATACGCTGGGACAACAAAACAACCTCAGCGGCAGACAGTTCGCTTTCAACGAGTGTGACCGAAAAAGTCTTTTGAAAAGAATCGGCCAGCCGTCCGGCGACCTCTTCGAACGTGATCGCCCGCCCGATAAGTTCTCCGAGCGAAGTAACGTCGGCCTTGAGAGATAGTATATTTTCCTTAAAAAATCTCTGAGCGTATCCCAAGTCAAGTGCAAGCGGTACCGAGCCGTGCTGGAAGATACACGAACGCGTCCGTTTCTGGGCGTTCCCACCCAGTTTTTTGCCGGACACCGCTATAACAAAGGCCTCGCTGGTAGCGAAACAAAAGGTGGTCGCATCGGCTTCGGAAAAATGTTTATGGATGTCGCAAAAATAATGCGCGTCCAGCCCGAGGCCGCGGTACATAGCGATCAGAAAGGC
>JAQURW010000116.1 GCA_028715425.1 Candidatus Omnitrophota bacterium | reverse complement strand
TTAATAAAGGCTCACTCTTTACCGGCGAGGTCCTCATCCCTGATATCCCGCGCGAAAAGGTTGATGCCGCGGTCATGCTCATTTCGGATATAGGTTTTCGCAGGGAAAAGCTCCGCACCGAAGAAGAAAAGATAGCCTATCTGCGCGAAGCCTTCATGATCGTCGTCTCTCACGAGGTCGCACATCTGATGGCACGCGCGATGCCCGAAGCGCTTATCAAGTACTTCGGACTGGCCCAATATGGGCATGGCGAATGGCCGGTCCGCACCTTCGAAGAAACCGGGGGGATCGATTATCTGGAAGATTGGTGCGACGCCTTTATGTATATGCTCTGGGGCGGGCATCCGCTGATGAGCGAGTACTTCCCGGCAGCAGGCCATGGGCAAGCAGTAGCGGAAGTGGTAGGATACGCGGCAAGCCGCGAAGGCGGGGCATATTTTGTCCCCGACGAATACCATGACCTGCTTGCAAGGCTGCGTTTCCATCCTATCGTCATTACCGCCGCGAACGGTACTATCCTCGTACGCGGAGCGCCGCTTAACTGGCTGGCAACGGCTGTAACAACCTTTGGCATCGCATTGAGGATCGACCCTAAGACCGGATTAGTCGGGATGTACGAAGGATCGTCGATCATAGCATATTGGGAGACGTCATCCCGGGACAATCATATTTTAGCAGCCGTTCATTTTAATCCGGTAATGGGCCTATCAGGCGCCAGGACCCTGTCACGGATATTTGACCTTATTTTACAGCATGAAACCCAGCCGCGCATAAGCGGCTCCGGCCTGACAGACCAAGGCAGCTCTATCATACATCTGGGCGCTGATACTGCCGAAAAACCCCGAATCGTTGAATCTCACACCCCTTCGCAACGTCCGGCAGCCGGAGGATTCATGAGGTATTTTCTCTTTTCGCCGACACGCCTCTGGACGCATACATTTCACCAGTGGGAGAATGAAAAAATATTGCGGTATCCGTTACTTTACACGGACCATCTGATACTCTCCGTTCTCGCTTGTATCTTTTGCTGGCCGTTTCTCATATTCGGGAAACAGCACAAACACTTTCATTTTAAACAGGCAAAAGAAGGCCTTATGGTATCGCGCATTGCCCGGTCATACCGAAACGATCCTTCCAAGCAACTGGACCAGAAACTGCAAGCAGCGTCTCATGCGTTCGAGCAACAGTTACAGCGAAGGCAAGAGAAGATCGGCGATACTGAAAGCGCCCCATGGACCATCGAATGGAAAACCGATACCAACGTCATCGTAGAAATGCATCCGAAAGAGCGGATCGTCACGATGAACTATGGGCTCATAGCCAGAAGCGATCCCGCGCTTCAAACACGCCGGATGGCATTATTAGAAGGGCTTTTTGATAAGGTCCGTGAAGGAATATGTTCCATGCCGCAACCGCTTGTGTACCGGCCTCCTCCCGCTCCGTCGATCCATGTTCTGTCGACCATTGCTACTGTAACCCCCTCTTCAGGGACACCGGTCAATGACGATCGTACTCATGCTGCCGGAGAGGTGGTAACGGAATATACCGTAAAAGACATCGTAAAGGCGGCTGTCGGCGGTATCGGATCCGCAGACGGCCTCGCAGAATCGCTAAAAGTAGTCCTGGAAGGTTTTTTAAGGTCCTGGAAGTATAAGAGGCTCGTTCTGGCGATCCAGGTCGGCGTCGGCGGATCAGGATTCGACCAGGGACGGTTTGCTCACGCAGTGGAAAAGGCAAAAATGGAGATACTGGGCGTCCCTCACGAAGGCCCGCAGGCTGAATCCATCAGGCCATGGCTGGACAGGATCGTCATCGTCCCGTTCCATGATCCGCAGGGTTTACAGGCTGACCTTGAGGCACGCGGGATATCATGCAAAAGACGATGACAACCTCGTCTTTGCGTATACAAATAGCGGCGGCAAGGCAGCAGAGGCCCTTAGCGGCATCGGCCCGGCTGTAAGGCCGGTCCAGATCGATGAGCGAGGATCGTTCGTCGATAAATATTATCCCGTCGCAGAGGTCATCGCGCTTTCCCTCGCGCAGGAACTACTCGGGCTGGACAGGGATACATTCGTCGCGAGCCTTAAAGCCGCGGAGATCGACCTCGACGGGCTCGGTATCGAGATCAATGATGATCCGTCAAAGACAGCATATCTTATATTCAGGCTTATACCCAAAATAGACCGTTTCAACACCGGCGAGTTCGGGGACCGCTTCACACGGCTGGCAAAATTCCTGCAGTCAGCTTAATGTCTTTTTTAAAGCCTCGTATTCTTCGGTAACGGTATGCAGTTCGGTATAATATTTGTCGATATTTTCAGTCAATTCGTTAAGCTCCGTTGAAAGCTCCTGAAGCCGCTTGACATCGGCCTGTTCAGATACCCTTGCCATCTCTTCATTGACCGCGGCCAATCGTGTCTCAGACGAAACTATCGCCTGTTCAAGGGACTTGATCTTTTCCTCGAGCGGCCTGAACTTGCGTGACCGCATGGCTACCGCGTGCGCGCGGGCCTTCCGGTCCTCTTTCCTGACATTCACTTTTATGCGGGGAGTGTCCTCGTCCTCTTCCCAGCCGATATCCTCAAGGAACTCCTTGTACGTGCCCGGATAAAAACTCGGGCCGTCTTTTTGGAAAACGATAAGTTTTGTCGCCACTTCATGCAGAAAATGTTCGTCATGCGCCGCGACCAGTGCCGCTCCCTCAAAATCCCGTACCGCGTCTATCATGGCCTGACACGACTCGATGTCGAGGTGATGCGTAGGCTCGTCGAGAAAAAGGATGTTTGCCGGCGCGACCAGAAGTTTGCCCAGGAGGACGCGGCTCCGTTCCCCGCCGGACAGTATCCTGATCTTTTTCTCGGCATCGTCGCCCGGGAACATCATGGCACCGCATATCCCGCGCACGCGCGTGCGGTCTATCGATGTCACACACGCCGCGCCTATCTCTTCCTCGACAGTTCTATCATCGTTCAGGTCAGCGGTGTTCGCCTGCTCGTAATACGCCGGCAGCGCGCCCACTTGAGTCTTGACGATCCCGCTTAACGGTTTAAGTTTTCCGGCAAGCAGCTTGAGGAGCGTTGTCTTGCCTCTGCCGTTCTTTCCTATAATGCATATCTTGTCATCGCCGGATACCGAAAAGCTCAAGTCCCGTATGAGATATGGCTCCGCGCCGGTGTACGAAAAGGTAAGGCCTTCGGCCTGGAGTATTTGCGGCGCCCGGAAAGGCGCATGAGTGAACGAGAACGAAAGTGTGCGGATACCCTCCAATTTATCCAGCTTCTCCATTTTTTCCAGACGTTTAAGGCTCGACTGGACCCCCTTGGCGTGGCTGGCCTTTGACCGGAACGTGTTGACATACTCCATAACCTGTTTTCGTTTCTTTTCGTCCTCCAGCCGCCTCTTTTCGTATATCTCTTCGTCCTTGTGGAGCTGGGCGTAATATTTGGCGGTCTTGCCCCTCATCTTCCGCATAACGCCGCGGTGTATGCCGACGATATGCGTCGTGACGCTGTCGATCAGGTCCCTGTCGTGGCTTATCACGATGATCTCGCCCTTCCAGGATTGAAGAAATTTCTCAAGCCACCGTATCGAGATAATATCGAGAAAATTCGTCGGTTCGTCAAGGAGAAGCATGTTTGGTTCGGACAGGAGTACCTTGGCCAGGGCAATGCGCATCTGGAAACCGCCTGAAAATTCCGCGGGAGAACGCCTGAAATCCTCTTCGCCGAACCCAAGCCCTGAGAGTATTTTCTCGACTTTCCATTCCGCGTCCTTCTCGTCAACAGGTAGCCCGACCGCCCCTTCCTCGAGCACCGTAGCCTTGGTGAACTTAAGGTGCTGGCCGAGATAGCCTATCGAATACTGCTTGGGAATCGTGACAGTGCCTGAATCCGGCGATTCCTCGCCGGTTATGATCCTGAAAAGCGTTGTCTTGCCGTGGCCGTTACGGCCCACGAGCCCTATTTTCTCTCCCGGCAGGACGTCAAAGTTCGCCTCGGAAAAAAGCGCCCGTCCCGCGTATTGTTTCGATATATTTTTAAGCGCTATCATGGTCGGCCCTTTAAGCCTGCTTTCGCAGCATTTTCTCCTGCCAGATAACCGGTGGAAAACGCCTGCTGGAGATTATACCCGCCGCTTTTGGCTGCGCCCTCGATCATCTCGCCGGCAAAATAAAGCCCCGGGACGATCCTGGACCCCATGGTCCGCGGATCGATCTCTTGCCGGGATACCCCGCCTGCGGTTACCATGGCAGTATCAACCGGCATGCTCCCGACAACGGTCAGCGGAAATCCTTTCAACATAGCTACGAGCGCCTCCCGTTCTTCCCTGGTAACCTGGTTGGCTGCTTTAGCCGGGTCCAGTTTTAATAACGCCAGGGCCATAGACGCCATCCGCCTGGGTATGATATCCTCGATCAGAGTTTTTACCTGGGCGCTGCCGTTGGCTATGAATATGTTTACCAGGTCGTTCTCAAATTGTTTTGCCGATACAGCAGGGACCAGGTCGATCGCCAGGCGGAGTTCCTTATGATGTTCGAGGAGCGGCACGATATCACCGCTCATATCGAGCGCCAGAGGGCCTGATATGCCGAAGTGGGTCAGCATGACATCCCCGATGCCCGATACAAGTTTCTTGTTCCCATAATTGCACACGATGCGGATCTTCGCCAGCCCAAGACCTTGCAGTTCCCTGATCCATGATTCTTTCACCTTCAGAGGGACAAGCGCCGGTGTCAGAGGCGTTATCGTGTGGCCAAGGTGTTTGGCAATAGTAAAACCGTCGCCGGTCGATCCTGTAGCCGGGTACGACATGCCGCCTGCGGCAATGATGACCTTTTTTGCCGTGAATCCGGCGTTTCTTTCGGCTGCAAGAAAAAACATGCCGTCACGATGATCGACCCCGGTGATCCGGGTATTGCGCATGACACTCACCCCTTGTTCCTTAAGGCCCGCCTCCAAAATCCTGGTTACGGATCCGGCGTTGCCTGCAGCCGGGAACACGCATCCTCCGCTTTCTTGTTTCAGCTTGAGGCCTTTTGTGCGGAAAAATTCCATAAGGTCTTCGTTGGAGAACAAAAAGAACGCCGATCGCAGGAACTGTCCGTCGGGACTGAATTTTCCGATGAAGTCTTCTATCGGCGCCGCATTGGTGATATTGCACCGGCCGTTCCCGGTTATCAATATCTTTTTCCCGATCTCTTCGTTCCGCTCGGCCAGAGCCACCCGTTGACCGAGTTCAGCCGCCCGTATGGCAGCCATGCATCCGGCCGCACCGCCGCCTATCACGGCTATATCGATTATTTCATTTACCGGGTCGTTCATCAGGATATTGTACCACAAGTTCCGGTTACAGCATTAAAACAGTTGCGGATAAAAGCATGCTCATTTAAGCGGCGCACCACCTGTCTTCCGCTATTGCGGCAGATTAAGGGTGTTGCGCTAGTTGCTTGAATCCAGGGCCTGCAGGATTATGGCCGGATCGCCCTTCGGGAATTACGACGGAAGAAGCGGATAACGGCATAGGCAAGCATTCCGATGCAAAAGTATATGCAGCAGGCGATCACAAAATTTATCCTCAGGTCACGCAATAAGGTCTCGGCTTCGTTCGTGATACCCAGCAGTTCGCGCGCGTACATATAGGGAAAGAGCGCGCGATAACAGAGCATACCGCCCATATAACCGTCGCTCTTTTGAAGGCCGTTCAAGTAGACATAATAGATCGGATAAAAAAGGTTATACAAAAAGTGCGCGGTCGCATATACGCACAACCAATGCCACCCGCTTACGACAAAAGCCCGCAGTACAACCTTTTTTCTTCTCGGGAGAGCCGCCAGGCACACAGCCGCAGCCAAGAACGCGAGATCTACGAAACCGAAAGGATATATCGTAACGCTGCGTACGGGTTCGATCAGGAATTTGACGATGGCTATGGGAAAACCTATGGAATAACCGAACGCCAGTTCGCTGCCGCCGACGAGGTCTTCATGCTCGCAGGATAATGACAGGAACGGCATTAAAAAGACCATTGAAAAAAACAATATGAGCGGTATTTTCTTTCGCATATGCAGCTATTGTATCCGATACGGCAGGGAATTGAAAGAACTATCTGGCGGATACGGCAAGCGCGCTTTCAGGCTGCCGTATCTTGAGGTCATCCAAATAACGGAAAAGAGACTTAACATACTCCTCAGCCGGTTTTTCAGTCACGTGGTATCCGTCGCGAAAATCGTTGACTTGAAATTCGTACAGATCCGTTCGCGGCACGAAGATGGCATTTTTGTATTTGGAGGCTACTTTGCGTATCTCATCGACAGCCGTGCGGTTCAGCGATAAACTTTTTTGGGTATACAATAACGGGTTATAATGCCCCTCCAATATGATGACCGGGACATCCTGTCCGGCGCAGAAATCGTCAAGGAACGGGACAGTAACGGCTATATTTTCCTCATACAAATTGTTGTTGATATTATCTGCCTCTATTTTCAATAATTCCCGATAGGACATCTCCTCGAAACTCCGTTTGCCGAAAACCCGGCGGTATCGCATAAGTTTATTCAGCAGGTCACGGAAGATAACACCATATTTATATTCCGGCATAACTTCGGCCATAAACGCGTTTACGAGGAACGATATCGCGTCCTTCCTGAAACGTTCGTACCGGTACATGTTCATGAATATCGTTATCGCATGGGACAGCCGATCCGGCGTCAGAGGAATACTCGTAATATCGGTATGTCGCGCCATGTCAAACTCGGAAAGATACAGAACGATATAATCCGGATCCTTATCCTTGATGATGTCCCGAAAAAAGCCGTATTCCCAGACGCCCAACCCCCCCATGAAAACACACTCAAATCCGCTATCATAGGCAAATTTATAACCGAATATTTCCCCTGACTGACTTGTCCCTATGGCCAGATATTTGCATTTCTTAAACCTGTCCCGTTCCGCATAGAGTCTATAGTCGATAACATGCTTCTCCCGTCCCTCGACATCCTTACTGGTCAAGGCTTCGTTATAAATTTTCCAGGCCGCAGTATTCCAGAATAAAATACTTCTCAGGGTAAAGATCGCGACGATGAAGACTGCTGCGGCTGCAACTCTTCCGTGGGGCAACGTCAACGCTTTTCTTACGCATAGCACCAACGAGGCCAGCGCCGTGGCGGAGATCCCGATGTAACAGGTAAGCGGCATATCCTGCCACATACCCAGTGACATCACTGCCGCCGTGAGGCACAAAGCTGCCAAGAAAACTTTAAAACTGGAAATATATAAACTCTTTTGCCCCATTGTCACCCCATATGACGATCAAATAAAACATTATGAGATAAGCGTAAAATCTGGCCTGCGCCGGCCATGCGCGCATGGCTGTGCCGGTATTGTGCTTCCGCTGAAAAAATTCGACGACCAATAAAAGACCGGTCAAAAAAATCATATCTAAAAAATAATATTTGACGATCAACGGCTGTGCCGAAAAATTAAATATCATCGCGTGAAACATGTCCAGTGCCTGTTGTACCGATGATGCCCTGAATATCAGCCAGCCCAGGCATATCAGATGAAAGAAAAATATGACGTTGATGCCGGACCATATCTTCCGGGCCGCAGGCCCCGAAGAAAAAAAAAGACCTTTGGGCAGAAGGCTGAAAAAGCCGGTACAATATAAGAAGCAGCCCCTGATATGCCCCCCAGATAACAAAGGTCCATGACGCCCCATGCCACAAT
>JAQURW010000003.1 GCA_028715425.1 Candidatus Omnitrophota bacterium | reverse complement strand
GGTCAGGAATATCAAGAATGGCATATGCTATATACTCGATGTGCCGGTGGCTGACGTAAAAAAAGTGGTCAGCGCGGGAAAATTCAAAGCGACCACCGATTTTAAAAATATCAAAAAACTCGACGCGATCATCATATGCGTTCCGACGCCGCTGGGGAAGAACCGCGAACCGGATATATCCTATATCCGGGAAGCGGTATTAAAGATCAAGGATAATGTCAAACGCGGGCAGATCATCGTGCTCGAATCGACGACCTATCCCGGCACGACCGAGGAAATACTCCTGCCGGTCCTCGAATCGACCGGGCTAAAGGAAGGGGTCGATTTTTATCTCGCGTTCTCTCCGGAACGGGTCGACCCGGGGAACGAGCTTTACAAGACCGAAAATACGCCCAAGGTGATCGGCGGCATGTCCCGAAAATCCGGCGATATTTCGAAACTTTTGTATGACCAGGTGATAGAAGAGGTCATCGAGGTATCTTCGGCAAATGCAGCTGAGATGGTGAAGCTCCTCGAGAACACCTTCCGTATCGTCAATATAGCCCTGGTGAACGAGATCGCGGTACTCTGCGAGAACTTTAAACTCGATATCTGGGAGATCATTAATGCCGCGAAGACAAAACCGTACGGTTTCATGCCGTTTTACCCGGGACCGGGCGTCGGCGGCCATTGCATCCCCGTGGATCCCCTGTACCTATCCTGGAAGGCGCGCGAGCACGGTTTCGAGACGAAGTTCATAGACCTGGCTTCGAATATCAACGAAGGCATGCCTCATTATGTCGTGAGGCGGCTTGAGAAACTATTGGCAGCCCGCAAAAAGACGCTCAATAGTGCGCGCATCCTGGTGCTCGGCGTGGCCTATAAAAAAGACGTCAAGGACCTCAGGGAATCGCCGTCTCTGGAGATGCTCACTATCCTGAAGAAACGCGGCGCTGACGTCCGGTATTATGATCCCTTGTTCCCTTATTTAAAGATAGATACCATTGATCTTGCCTGCATCAAGCCGACGGCAGCTGTGCTGGGCACATTCGATTGCGGGCTTCTTTTAACGGACCACACTGATTTCGATTATAAGGCGCTGGCAAAAGGGCTCCGGCTTATTTTCGACACCAGGAACATATTCCAGAAAAAAGGCATTCAGAAACGCCATATCGTGAAATTATGAAGAAACGATTCCTTGTTACGGGCGGGGCGGGTTTTATCGGGTCGAACATAACCGGGCGGTTGGTCGCCGACGGCTATCCGGTCACGGTGCTTGATAACCTTTCCGAGGGCAAGCGGGAGAACCTGTCAGCCGTCATGCAAAAGATCACGTTCATTAAGGGAGATATCCGTAACGATAAGGACCTTGATAAGGCCTTGCAAGGCGTAACGTATGTCCTGCATCAGGCTGCCCTCAGGTCGGTGCCGAAATCCATGACCAGGCCGCTCGAATATAACGACGTTAATGTCAACGGGACCCTTCGCCTTCTTATAAAGGCGCGCGAGCATAAGGTGAAACGCGTCGTCTTTGCCTCGTCGAGCTCGGTGTACGGCGACCGGAAGGATTTCCCCGAACGCGAATGCGATACGGCGGACCCTATCTCGCCGTATGCCGCGACGAAATTGATGGGCGAATATTATTGCAGGCTTTTTTCCGCAAGCTTTGGCCTCCAGACGGTAGCGCTCCGCTATTTTAACGTATTCGGCCCCCGACAGTCTCTCGACAACCAGTATGCGGTCGTTATCCCCAAGTTCATTACCTGTATCCTGCGTAACGAGCCGCCGCCGATAAACGGGGACGGGACCCAGGAGCGGGATTTTACCTTTATCGATAATGTCGTCGAGGCAAATATACGGGCAGCCTTGATCGGCGGGGCCGGTCGATCCGGCGGCATTTCCGGCGAGGTATTTAACGTCGCCTGCGGCAAGGCGAATTCGGTCATCGGTATCGTCCGCGCCGTCAATAACATCCTCGGCAGGAACGTCAAGCCGGTCTTTAAACCGGTCCGGTCCGGCGACGTGACCAAGACCCTTGCCGACATATCAAAATTGCGGTCAAGGCTCGGCATAAAGAAGTTCGTTAGTTTTGAAGAAGGGCTCGAACGGACCATCGCCTGGTTCAAGGAGCATTACCGCCATGTCTAAGCGTATCCTTATCACCGGCGGGGCAGGATTCCTCGGCTCGCATCTCTGCGACCGTTTTATAGACGGCGGCCATACGGTCATCTGCGTCGATAATCTGATAACGGGATCCCTGGATAATATCAAACACCTCAGAAAAAGACGTGCGTTTACTTTCGTCAGGCATGATGTTTCTAATTATATTTCGATACGGGGCCGCATCGATTATATCCTCCATTTCGCCTCGCCGGCAAGCCCGGTCGATTATCTTAAATTCCCGATCAAAACTCTTAAGGTGGGATCGTTGGGTACCCATAATGCCCTGGGGCTGGCCAAGGCCAAGGGCGCGAAGTTCCTCCTGGCATCGACCAGCGAAATATACGGCGATCCCAAAGTCCACCCTCAGAAAGAATCGTACTGGGGTAACGTCAACCCGATAGGGCCGCGCGGTGTCTATGACGAGGCAAAACGTTTTGCGGAGGCCATCACCATGGCATATCACCGGGTCCACAAGGTCGACTCGCATATCGTCAGGATATTCAATACCTACGGTGAACGGATGCGCTCGAACGACGGCAGGGCTATCCCCGCATTCATATCGCAGGCGCTCGGGAAACAGCCGATCACGATATTCGGTAAAGGGGGCCAGACGCGCAGTTTTTGTTATATGGACGATCTGATAAACGGGATCATGCTTCTTATGAAAAAGGACGTCCATATGCCGGTCAATATAGGCAATCCGAAAGAATATTCCATACGGGAGCTTGCGGAAACGATCATACGGTTAACAGGCTCCCGCAGCAGGATAGTGTATCGCCCTCTCCCGGTCGATGACCCAAAGGTGCGACAACCCGATATAACACTGGCAACAAGGGTCCTTGGCTGGAAGCCGCGTATCCCGCTTAAGGAAGGATTACAGAGGACTATCGAGTGGTTTCGCAATCATGAAAACTGAAGAAGTCGCTCCGGAAATATCGGTTGCGGTCCCCGTCTTGAACGAGGAGACCAATGTCCCCGCGTTATATGAGGCGCTCGTCGAGGTGTTCGGCCGGCTGGGTACCTCATGGGAGCTCATCTTTGTCGACGACGGTTCCACCGACGGGACATGGTCCCGGATAACCGCGCTTAACGGCCGTGATAAGCGGGTCAGGGGGATCCGTTTCTCGCGCAACTTCGGCCATCAATATGCGTTCTTTGCCGGCATCACGAAATCTTCAGGCCGGGCAGTGATAACCATGGACGGCGACCTCCAGCACCCGCCGGACAGGATCCCGGACCTTATCCGGGAATGGAAAAACGGCTCAAAGATAGTCCACACCGTGCGTATCGATGCGCGGGAAACGCCGTTTTTCAGAAGGATGCTTTCGGTCGTTTTTTACAGGCTGTATGCCTATTTAAGCGGCGCGCCGATCGAGGTCGGCATGGCCGATTTCAGGCTTATCGACCGGCAGGTCGTCGATGAATTGAAAAGATTCCGGGAAGCGGGGATCTTTTTGCGGGGCCTGGTCCATTGGGTCGGATATCCCAGCGCCAAGATCACGGTGCAATATGCCGACCGTCACAGCGGAAAGCCTCAATATACGTATTTGAAACTTTCAAAACTTATGTGGTCGGGGATAACGTCCTTTTCGATAGTCCCGCTCAGAATAGGGGTTTTCGTGGGGCTTATTACGAGCGCCCTGGCCTTTGCCGAACTTGTCTACGCCTTGATCGCCAAACTGGTCTTTAAAACGCCCTGGGGATGGACGTCGGCGGTCTCGTTAATATCTTTTCTCTTCGGGATTCTTTTCGTTTTGATAGGCCTCCTGGGTGAGTACATCGGCAGGGTGCTTATCGAGGTACAGGACCGGCCCAGGTATATTGTCCGGGAAGAAGCAGGCCTGGCGCAGCCGTAACCCGTGTTCAGATCCCCTGTCCTGTTTTTGATCATCCGATCCAGTCGATCCGTAGATAATCATTGCGTTTTTAATACACCAATGCTATTATTTTATTTTATATAGGATACTATTAAGTGCTATAAACGAAAGGATCGCGCATGAAGATATCGCTCATGGACTTGAGGAAACAATATGAGGAAGTACGCGGCGAGGTCGAACCCGCCGTTAAGGAGATATTCGAAAGCCAGAATTTTATATTGGGAAAATATGGCAGCGACCTTGAAGAGCATATCGCGGCATATTGCGGCGTCCCGTATGCCATCGGCATGAATTCGGGGACCGACGCGCTGTTCCTTGCCCTCCGCGCCCTTGATATCAAAAAGGGCGACGAGGTTATAACGACGCCCTTTACGTTCATAGCCACGGTCGAGGCTATCATCAATACAGGCGCGCGGCCGGTCTTTGCCGATATCGATAAGGAGAGTTATAATATCGATCCCGAAAAGATCAAACGCCGCATCACGAAGCGGACAAAAGCGATCATGCCGGTCCATTTGTTCGGGCAGTGCGCGGCGATGGAGGCGATCATGGCCGTCGCCCGTAAATACGGCCTTAAGGTGATCGAGGATACGGCCCAGGCGATCGGGGCTACCAGGAACGGGCATAAGGCCGGATCGTTCGGGACGATGGGGGCGATCAGTTTTTATCCCGGTAAAAATCTCGGCGGGGCCGGTGACGGCGGCATGGTGGTGACCTCGAATAAAAGACTTGCCGAACGGCTTTTTCTTTTGCGTAATCACGGGTCGACGAAAAAAGCGAAATATACCAATGTCCTTATCGGGGTAAATTCCCGCCTGGATAATATCCAGGCCGCGGTACTGGATATTAAACTGAAGCGCCTCGATTCATGGCTGGATAAACGGATCATGAACGCGGGCTTTTTTTCGAACGAACTTGAAGGGCTTCCGCTCGTTACCCCGGTGACCGCGACGGGTAACAAACATACCTTCCATCTTTATATGATAGCGACGGAGAAGCGCGACGCGCTGGCGGAGCATTTGGCGGTAAAGGGGGTCGATGCAAGGGTCTATTATCCTATTCCTATGCATCTGCAGCCTGCGCTTAAATTCCTCGGATATAAAAAAGGTGATTTTCCCTGTGTTGAGGAAGTTGCCGGAAAACTTCTCGCGATACCGGTGCATGAAGGGCTTACGGATGAAGAAAAAACCTATATTGTCGAAGCGATCAAAGAATTTTTTTAAACAGCGCACCCTGGTTAAGGGCGCGCTCTATGCGCTCGGTATCGGAGGGGGCGTTCTTCTGATTGCGGCGGTAGTGTTTGCTCTTTTTCTCAATGAGAAAAGCTATAACGGGATCATGATGGATGTGATAGCGCACCGCCTTACAGCCGGAAGCCCCCGCGCAGAGGATGCCGTAACTGCCCTTCGGGAGTATGTGCACGATAATGTGTCGCCGGTTACCGGCGAACTGTCGAGGAGCGATACCGTCGGCATTGAAAAACTTACATCCGGTGTCGGATGGTGCGACCAGAAGAGCAGGGTCTTTATGAGCCTGGCAAGGCCGCTCGGGATCACGACGCGGCTTCTTTTTCTTTTGAATGAGCAGGGCCGGAGCCCCCACAGTATCGCGGAAGCTGATCTCGGCGGCCGGTGGGTCCTGGTCGACCCGTCGTATAACCTCGACCTGGTCGATGCCAACGGCGCTCCGGCGACCCGCGATGATATTATAAGAGACCCGGCCATCCTCCGCGATAACAGCATGGTGCGCACCTTTAGCCTCTACGCCCCTGAATGGGGTACCGACGAATACCTGAGCATGTATACCCGCACGCCGAACTATGTCAATACCAGGAAAGGCTCCCGGTCCGTTATGACGAGTTTTGTGCCGCCGGCCATTGCGCGTACGATAGCCTGCTATGCGCAGGATATCTATATCCCGAAAGCAAAAAAGGACTATCCCGATCTCGCGTCATACCGGCTTTTTACGGCGCGCAGTTACCATCTGAGCGGCAGGATGCATAAGGCGGAAGTAATATACCGGGAGGTACTTACCCGGCCGGATATGAGCTATGTGCATGACCGGGCGCGTTTTTTTCTGGCTTTGCTCCTTCGGGAAGAAGGGCGCTATGACGAAGCGGCCAGGGTCTTGACGTCGCTTATTACCCGTCCGGTCGACCGGCATTGGGTCCCGTTTGCCCGCGGGCTCCGTTCGAGTCTTTATAAGAAACTTGGGGAAGACGACAAGGCCATGGCCGATTTTTCCCTTATGGCAGAATATCCGGACGCATATTTTAAGTGAGGGCTTTATGTGCGGTATAGCAGGTATCGTCGATTTTAACCATGCGGCCATTGACCGTGATGTCCTGACGAAAATGGTTGCGGTCCAGAAACACCGCGGGCCCGATGACGAGGGGTGCTATTATAACGACCATGTCGGGCTCGGGCATTGCCGTCTTTCGATCATCGACCTTTCCGCGAATGCCCGTCAGCCGATGTCCAATGCCGGCGGCACCACGTGGATCGTATATAACGGCGAGATATATAATTATGTGGAACTTAAAAAAGAGCTTGCGGATGCCGGCGTCAAGTTCAGGAGCGCCAGCGATACCGAAGTCATTCTCGCTGCCTATGACCGGTGGCATGACGGCTGTTTGAGCCGTTTTAACGGGATGTGGGCTTTTGCGATCTGGGATTCCTCCTCCGGCGAGCTTCTCTTAAGCCGCGACCGTTTCGGCGTAAAGCCCCTCTACTATTATTATGACGGCGAAAGACTTATCTTCAGCTCCGAGATAAAAGCTCTTTTCCTGCATCCGGCCGTTAAAAAGGAAGTTAACGATCAGGCGGTTTATGAATACCTTGTCTCGGGGTATGGTTATATGGATGTCGCCGATTTCACCTTTTTTAAAAATATAGTCAAATTAAAACCGGGATATGCCGCCAGGATACGGGTGCGCGAAAAAAGAGTCGATTTCATACGGTACTGGGACCTCAAACCTGAGCGCTATGCCGGCGGCGAGGCAAAGACCCGGGAAAGGTTCCTCGACCTTTTTACCGATGCCATACGCTTGCGGTTACGAAGCGACGTTGCGGTCGGCATAACGCTGAGCGGCGGGCTCGATTCGTCGTCGATCGCATGCCTGGCGGACAAGATGTACGCCGGCCCCGGCGGCCGGCTCTACAGTTTTTCGTCCTGCTTCGAGGATAAAGATGCCGACGAAAGGCCGTATATCAACGAGGTCCTGGCCTGTACCCGGCTTAAAAGTTTTTTTGTGTCGGCCCCGGCCGATCAGGTCTTTCAGGACCTCGAAAAGATCATCTGGCATCAGGAGGAACCCTACAGCACCTTAAGTATCCTGCCGCAGTGGCATGTCATGAAATGCGCTCATGAGCATGACGTGAAGGTCCTCCTGACCGGACAGGCCGGCGATGAGACGTTGGCAGGTTATCATAAATATTATTTTTATCTTTTTGCGGACCTGGTCAAGGCGTTCAAATGGGCGCTCTTGAAACGCGAGGTCGAATACTATCGCGCGGCGAAGGGGACCGGGGACGATATCCGGCAGGAAGTCACCAGGATCCTTGCCTCGTATTATATGCCGCAATGGGTCAGGGATATCCACCGTAAACGGCAGGACACAAACGGTACTCCTTATATCAATAAAGATTTTCTGGGAAAACATCGCACCCGGATCGCTCATGAAAAGAAATTCCGGAGCATCCTTAACAATGACCTTTTTAACGGGATGAAAATTTCGCCGCTTCCTTCGCTTTTACATATCGATGACCGCGCGAGCATGGCTCATTCGGTGGAGACGCGAAGCCCGTTCCTTGATTACCGCCTCGTCCAGTTCTTGTTCTCGTTACCGTCAGAATATAAGATAACGGACGGCCAGACAAAGTTTCTTTTGCGCGAGACCATGCGGGGCATCCTGCCGGAGCGGGTCCGGGCACGGAAGGATAAAATGGGGTTTCCGACGCCGCTTAAGGCCTGGCTTACGGGCAGGCTTAAGAATAGCGTCCTGGAGCTGTTTACCTCTCAGGAATTTTCCAAAAGGCCGTACTTTAACCGGGAAGAGGTTATACGCGAATTTTATGCATGCCTGAAAGGCAAGGATAACCATCTTACGATCTGGAGCCTGATCAACCTGGAGCTCTGGTTAAGGAGATTCTTCCCGTGACGCGCACGCTGTATGATACCAAAGACTGGCTGGACCGTTTCATCCATTCGTCGCCGGTGACGCATTCAGACCACGAACGGATGCAGACGATACTTGATTTTATCCCGGCCGGCGTTAAGACCGCGCTGGATGTCGGGTTCGGCGGCGGTTATGTCTTTCGCGCGCTGAGGGACAGGAAAGACCTGCTCTGTTACGGTATGGACATATCGTTCGCCCTGGCCCGTACCATGTGTGATGCCCCGGTCTGTGTTGCCGACATACGGCGGATACCGTTCAGGGACAGGGCATTCGACCTTGTCCTGGTTTCGGATGTCCTCGAGCATATCCGGGAAGAGGATTTCGAAGAGAGTATCAACGAACTCAAGCGGGTGGCTGATCGCTATATCCTTATCAACAGCCCTTACCGGGACACTCATACCTGGCCTGTGGGTTGGTGCGGCCGCTGCAAGAAAGAATTCAATATTTACGGGCATATGAGGACTATCGATAAAAAATTCCTGGACGGCTTATTTCCCCGGCAGCATTTTACCGTGCTTAAGAATGCCGTTGTCGGCGAAAAGCGGAATAAAAGGCCTGCCGGCCTTGTGCATATCGCCAGGAAGTACGGCAAGGTCTACGCAAGCGATGCGTCGGTCTGCCCCTATTGCCTGGCCGCGGGCGCGCAACATCCCGGCCGGAACCTTTTCGAACGCATCGTCGGGAAGGCGGTCGGCGGCATATTCGCCGCCATGGACCGCCTGACGCCGGCTGTTTTTAAGGCAGCGAGCGAGATATGCGTTTTATTGGAGAAACGGTGACCTGTGTTTAAAGAATTGGTTTTGAGGATGATCGGGGATCATTATTATTATCAAAAGATGAATTATGTCCGGTACCTTGTTTCCCGACGGCAGGTGCGGTGCGCCTATAAACCGGTCCTGATATCGATCGTGTCTACGTCTCGCTGCACGCTTTCGTGCGATATGTGTCCGACACACTCGCGCCTGGTCCCCGCGGATTACCGGTGGCGGCAGACCGTGGAAGAGGACATGTCCTTTGATGTCTTCAAAAAGGCCGTTGACCGGTACCGGGAGGCATTGACACTCCTGATCATCGGTTCAGGCGAGCCGGTCCTTATCAGGGATTTTTTCAAAATGGTCGAATACGCGCGCAAGGAGCGGAAGATGGAGGTAAAGACCTTTACCAACGGCACCACGATACGCGCCTACATGGACCGGTTCCTTGATTCGTATCTGGACGGCTTGACGGTCAGCATTAACAGCCCTTCAGGCGAGGACTATGCGCGGCTTACCGGCATGCCTCAGGAGACCTTCCATACCGTCTACCGCGATACCAGGGAACTCGTAGAACGGTGCCGGAAAGAAAAAAGAAAGCTTTCCGTTAAACTTTCCTTCATTATCGACCGCGTCAATTACCGGCTTATCCCGGCAATGATCGAGTGCAGCCGGCAGATCGGCCCCGACCACACATTTTTTTGTAATTTTCTCCCGTGTCCTTTCGACGGACTTCGCCCCGGCGAAAAGTCGATCACGACGGACGACAGGGAGATCGCGGATCTTATCCGCTCCGTAAAGAAGGGGTTACCGCCCGATGAGCGTAAACGTTTCAGTTTCCCGTCCCTGATCGATACTCACGAGAGCCGGCATAGGTGCGATTCCCATTTTAAACAGATCCGCGTGGACGGCGCAGGCAACATTGCCAGCTGCGCGATGATGCTTCTTAATATGCAGGGCGCCGGCCGATTAGAGGACGAGGATGCCTGGAATTCCGATTTTTTTATGACCATGCGTAAACGGTTCCTTGCCGGCGAAGACATCGAGGAGCTCTGTTTATATTGTCCCTTCAATAAAGGGGTGAGCGTGTGAAGAAGGTCCTCATCCTGTCCTACGCCTGGCCGCCGAAGGGGCCGGTCGGTATGATACGAACGGTCCGTTTTGCCAAATACCTTATACGCGCCGGCAACCGCGTTTCGGTGATCGCCGGCGATAACGGCCCGTCCAATGCCCTGACCTGGGATATCGACGAGCCGTTGCTGGAACAGGTCCCGGTATGCCGCATTGCCTCCGGGACAAGGCGCGGGATCAAGGGCATGCTGTATAATAAGCTTTCTCCGCAGTTTGAATATGACTGGGTCTCGGCGGTAACGGGCGGGATCGATACGGCCCTGGCCGGGATCGACTTCGACGTGGTCGTGAGCAGCTCGCCGCCGGAAGGCGTGCACATGCTTGCATCGCTCATAAAGAAAAAGACGCATAAACCGTGGATAGCCGACCTGAGGGACCTCTGGGCCTATGACCATTACCGGCGTTTCGGCAGTATCAGGCGGTCGATACTGACCCGGATGGAGAAAAAGATCCTGGCCGGAGCGGATCATGTCGTGACGGTCTCTGAGACATGGGCCGCATTTTTGCGGAAGCTGTACGGCTTCGACGTCAAGGTCATTACCAACGGCTATGACGAAGATTATTTTAGCCGCATACCCTACGGGGACCGGCGGAAATTTGTCGTCTCATATCTGGGGAAACTTAACGGCGATTGCCAGGATGCCGATCCCCTGTTCCGCGCGATGAGCGCTTTCATCGGGGAGCATAAGGTCCCCGGCGGCCGTTTCGAGGCCGATTTCTATGTGTCCGGCTACCGAAAGCCTGATATTACGGCGCTGGCCGCAAGGTACGGATTGTCCGATCATGTCCGTGAATATGCCCCGGTACCGCTGGGGGAGTCGTACACCATTATGCGGCAATCGTCGCTTTTACTTATTATCGGATGGGACGGTATCAGCGCGTCGGGATGGAGGCCGCAGAAGCTCTATGAATATGTCGGCGCCGGGAACCCGCTCCTTCTGGTGAACGGCCGGAAGAACGCCGAATTACAGGATATCATTACCGGATCCAGGTGCGGCACGTGTGCCGATACCGAGGCCGCGATAAGGGCTGAACTTGAGCGTTATTACGGGATGTCAGCGGACGATATGAACCGCTGGCGCGAGAACCGTGACAAAGGTTTTTTGCGCGAATGTTCGGCGGAATGTGTGACCCGGCGTTTAAGTGAACTTATGGATAGATAAGGAGGCTTGTTATGCCAGTTATTTCGAGTGTCAAGGCTGCGGCAAAAAAGATCAGGGAAGAGGGGATACGAGAAGGCGTATCATATATCAAAAAACGCGCCGTCAGCAAATGGCACGGATATCCCCACACTATTTCGTTCGAGGCGGCCGCGGCCTGTAACCTCCGCTGCGCCTTTTGCTACATTTACAAAAATCCTCTGGTATGCAAGCGCCCTCTCCTGCCGCTGGCGACCTTCCAGAAGGTTATTGCGGAGACCGACCATTTTCTCGAAGAGGTCATGCTCCATTGGCGCGGAGACCCCCTGCTTAATAAGGAGCTTCCCGCGATGGTCCGTTTCGCGTCGGAACGGGGCGTCAGGCCGGGATTCAGCACGAACGGGGTCCTGTTGAACGGGAACACGGCGAAGGAATTGATCGACGGCAGGCTGAACCGCATCATCCTCTGCCTGGACGGCATTACGAAGGATGTCTATGACGCGCACCGGTGCGGAGGCGATTTTGACGCTGTCATCGAGAATATCAACCGCCTGGTCTCGTTGAAACGTATGAGCCATTCGCGTCTGCCGATCGTCCAGCTCCAGATGGTCGTGACCAAGAAGAACCAGCATCAGATCGAAGGGTTCGAACAGCTTGCCCGTAAACTCGGGGCCGACAGCGCGCATATCATGTCGTTATTTATCGACAGGACCGCGCCCGAGGATTTTGTGCGCGCCATGGAGGACGAGTTCTTTGTCGCGACGGATAAGACGGGGTTTGCGCGCTATTTCCGCGACGATAAAGGGGCGATCCAGATGTACAATGTCGATACGCCCTGCCCGCAGGACGCGCGCTATCCCATCATATCGACGGACGGGGACCTGGTCATATGCTGTTACGATATCTTCATAAAGGATAATTTCGGGAATTGCGAAAAAGAGCCGTTCACGAAATTGTGGAATGCCGCCCGGTTCCGCGATTTCAGGGGTAACGTCATGATGAAGAGAAAACTCGGTATCTGCAAGAATTGTATGCCTAAATATATGGAGTGGTCGTACCGCCTTTTCTAGGAGCGCGATGTGCAATTTTGACGGACTGGTCCGGAGGGCCGAATCAAAGGCAGGCGCCATGCAGCCGTGGCCGTATTATTTCAAGCTGCGCGCGAAAGAGTTCGAGCTCCTTTTTTCGTTCTATAAGCCGAAACCCGGCGGCCGGGCGCTCGACGTTGGCGCCGGCATAGGCTTTACGACCTTTATCCTGGACACCTTTTATGAAAAGACCTGCGCCACGGACCTGTCCGCGCATGATTTTAAGACCCATTCTCTCGGTATCGGAAGGACGAGGGCCTTTCTGGACAGCGTAGAGGAAAAAAGGATAGACGTGGTATCGTCATCATGCGAATGCCTGCCGTTCGCAAACGGATCGTTCGACGCTGTTTATATGATATATACCCTCGAGCATATCAGGCAAAGGGTTGATGCCCTGCGCGAGGTCTGCCGGGTCCTGGCCGGCGGCGGCGAGGCTATTGTCATGGTGCCGGGTTTTTGCGAACGGGTCCTCTCGCCGCTCCCGTATTACCGCGACCTGGCAAGGACCGCGGCGAGACATTTTCGTAAAGAAACCGTTCAAACGGCAGCGCCGGCCGGTGAGGACGGACCCGGGGTACACGGCGGCCGGACACTCTTTGAGCGGATGCGTCAGGTGTATCCGCATTTTCCTTTTCCGGAACCGCACGGGGATTACGCCGATTTTTTTTCGGAGCTGATCCGGAGCACCTTCCCGGTATGGCACGATATTATCAGGCAAAGCGGCCTTTCGATAAAAGACGTGTTTACGACGATGCTTTTCCCGAAAGATTTTTCCTCGGTCCTGATCGGGGACCGGGCCCTGGATTGGTATATCGGCACCGTCGGGATGACCAAAAAATACGGCAGGAATGCCGTTCTACGTTATTGCGGACAGAATATATGCTTTATCCTGGAGAAGAACGATGCCCGGCCGTGCCGTTAAGGTCCTTGATACGATCGCCGGTCTGGTGATCATGGCTGCTTTTGCGGCCGTGAGCGCGCTTGTCCTGGTATCCCTTGCCGGAAGGAAAAGGCAGTCATCGGGACCGAAGGATATAGTCCAGCTGTACATCAGTATCATCGATTTCCGCAAGTCGGTACTGTCGACCTATAAAGAGGACATCCTTTTGGACGGCTTCATCAAAAGGTCGTTCTGTTATCACCTTGATTTTGATGCCGCGTACGACGAGAAGGCTCGCATCACCGATGATATTATCATGACGAATGTGTCGGTGCATCCGGATTCGGCCCTCACACGGGCGGGTTTCAGGAAACTCATGGCCTGTATCGTCGAGATAAAGGCGTTAGGGGCGATGCTTAAGACTGCGGTAAGGGAAAAGGTCACGGTGGTGAGGGCGCACGACCCTCATCTTTTAGGTTTTAACGCATTTATGATAGCGCGCATCGCCGCGATCCCCTGTATCATCCAGGTCTGTTCGAACTATGAGTTGAAGGACCGTCAGGCGCGAGGATTGACATTCGGGCCGTTTATGTATAAGGCCGTTGAACGCCGGTTCGAACGGTTCATCATGCGGCATGCAGACCTGGTCTTGACCGACCGGGACCATTACCGGGCCTTCGGGCTTATCCCGAAAGACATCCCGGGAGCACGATATGTGAACATGGGTTTTTTTGCGGGGACTGACCATTATATTCCCGTAACCCGAAGGACGGACCTGAAGTCCGGCCTCGGGATACCGCGGGATACCAAGGTCCTTTTATACATCGGCCGGCTGTGCCGGGTAAAATATACGCTTGATCTCCTGGACATGTTCGAGCGGTGCCTGCAAAAAAGGAACGATATAACGCTGGCCATCGCGGGGGACGGGGACCTTAAGGACGCAATGATAACCGCGGCGCGCCGGAAGGGCATCGGCGATAACGTAGTGTTCCTCGATTATGTGCCGCAGGAAAAATTAAAAGACCTTTATTTTACCGCGGATATCGTCTGTTTTACGTCTGCGGGTTTTACGATGATAGAGGCGGCCCTGGCAGAGCGGTGCATTATTGCGTACGATTTTGAGTGGCATTATGAGTTTATCGGCAATAATGAGCGGGGTATCCTGGTGCCGTTCCGGGACTGTCGCCGTTTTGCCGACGAGGTGCTGGCGGCCCTCGACGACGATGCCCGCCGCAGGGATCTCGGCAGACGCGCGCGGGCGCATGCGCTTAAGAATTATTCCCGGGCGCCGGCGATCGAAAAGGAACAGGAGGCTTACCGCCGGCTCATGGAACGCAGAGGAGGCGAGTTTTGAGGAAGTTATATCAGGCGACGACGATCATGGGGATCTCGACCGTTATCAGTATTGCGGTCGGCCTCGTACGCGCGAAGTTCCTGGCGGTAAGCCTGGGTCCCTCGGGCGTCGGTATCCTTGCCCAGGCAATGACCTTTGTGCAGAGCGCCGAGGTCATCTGCAGCCTCGGGATAGGGCTTGGTATCACAAAATATGTTTCCGAAATGAAGCGCGCGGGTGATATCGACGGGATAAAGAAGACCATCAGCACGTCGCTCATCATGCAGGCCGGCGCATTCATGCTGTTCTTTATCGGTGTAGTGGCCGGCGGCCGCCCGCTTTCGCAATTTTTATTCTCGACCGATCACTATGCATGGTTACTGATCATTACCTCAGGCGCGATCCTTTTCTCGATCGCCAATGTCTCCCTGGAGTCCGCATTTCTCGGATTCGGCAGAGCAGATATCTTTTCGCGGGCGCGGATCGTTTATTACACGGCAGGGCTTGCCCTTTTGTTCCTCCTGGTCGGGACCATGGGGCTTGCCGGAGGTTTTTTTTATATCATACTGAATGCGGTCGTCAGCTTTCTTATTGTCCTGATATTTTTCCGGCGTGTCCTGAAGATCGATATAACGCTGTCGTTACATAACCTGAGGGACGGGTTCAGGGGGTTTATCGGCCAGTTCCATTCGGGAAAGGTCCTCTCGTACGGGGCGGTGGTGCTTATCACATCGTCGGTGACATGGCTTACCGTCCTCTACATCAGGAGTATCCTCATCAATACGGCCGGCAGCGACGCCAACGGTTTCTATCAGGTCATTTTCGCGCTCGTCAGTTATTACGTGCCCTTTTTTACCAACGGGCTCTGGGGATATTTTTTCCCGAAATTGAGCGCCATCGGCGACATTACCAATTATAATCTCGAATTCAATAAAGCGCTCAGGTTTATCCTTATCTTCGTGCCGCCGGCGATTGCCGGTGTTTTTCTGATGAGGAGGATACTGGTCGTATGTTTTTTTTCCAATGAATTTCTCCCGTCACTTGATATCTTTTCGGCCTACCTCGTGGGGAGCTTCTTCTTTGTCCTGACCTGCGTCCTGGGGGTCGCCCTTCTTGCCAAGAACAGGCTCAAGGCTTTTTTTACCATGGTGATCGTGCAGAACCTTGCTTATGCGGCTATCTTTACCTGGCTTGTCAGGCCGATGGGGATCGGGGCCATCGGTATCGCGTATCTCGGTATGAACGTCCTGTTCGACCTCATGTGTTATGCCTACCAGGTAAAACGCATGGGGTTGGTCGTAACCGGCCGTAATAAAATTCTTTTCATTGCCGGGCTGGTCATGATGCTCGGCATTGTTATGGCGCCGGTGTTAAGCCCGGGCACCGCAGGGAAGGCCCTCTCATGGGGTTGTATCGCTGTCTGGCTCGTTTTTGCCTTACGTAAAAGAGACAGGATCCTTTTACAGGCATTTGTCAGGGGAGGGCGCGCATGAGCGATATCAAGGTGTCGCTGGTTATCCCGGTCAGGGACGAAGAAAGGACGATAACGACGCTCGTCGATTCTATCAATGCCCAGGAAAGAAGACCCGATGAGGTGATCTTTGTCGACGGCGGATCGGCTGATAAGACCAGAGAACTGGTCAGGGGTATGACCGGAACATCCGTTGTTCCGATGCGGCTTATCGAAGCCGAAAAGGCATATCCGGGGGAAGGCAGGAATATCGGCGTCGAAGCGAGCAGATATGACACCATTGCTTTTGCCGATGCCGGCATGCGCCTGGACACGGGATGGCTTAGAGAGCTGGTGAGGCCGATGGAAAATGATCGCACCGTGGACGTGGTCTACGGCGCCTTTTGCCCTGTCATAGATTCTTTTATAAAAGAATGCGGCTTGATCGCTTTTGTGCCGCCGCAAGAAAAGGTGAACGGCACTTGGATACGCACGAATGCCGTGCCGTCCAGCCTTTTTAAAAAAACCGTGTTTCGGTCGGCGGGCGGGTTCCCGCCGTTCCGCGCAGCCGAAGACAGAATATTCATGGAAAAGGTCGGGCGGTCCGGCGCCAAGATCGCGTACACCGCGAAGGCCGTTACGTATTGGGATATCCCGGGGAGCATACGGGGGATCTTTAACCGGTTTTACCGGTATTCGTATCATGACCTTTGCGCCGGCCGCGCAAAAGACTGGCATTATTCCGTGTTCAGGACGTATGCGGTCACGCTGTTCTTTATTCTTGCCGGCGCATGTATCCATCCGTTCTGGTATGCCGGTATTGTGCCGGTACATGCCGTCAGGCTCGCGAATATTTTTTTTAAAAAGCAGGCGGATTTCAAATGGCGGTATGTTATCGATATACGGTATACACTGACGATACTCTATGTTATAGTTATTACGGATTGCGCCCTTTTTTGCAGAACGCTGAAATATATCATAAGGATGTTATATGGAAAACATGCCTAAGAGCATAGCGTACGTTTTGTGTGTCCTGATCGGTATAGCCGTTTACCTGACGCCCCAACTCGGGGTATTCTATCTGTTCCTGGCAGGCATCGGTGTGACGATCACCCTTATCATGAAGCGGGAAGCGCGGGAAACACGGCGGTTCCTGGTGACGGTCATTGTCCTGATGGCCCTCGTGCGTTTTTTTCTGTCGCTTTTTGTCATGAAAAGCCGGGGAGAAGAGTTGTCGCAGGATGAGGGATTGTACAGTAAAAAGGCGCTCCTGATGGTCTATGAGCAGAAATATAAGTCCGATCTCGGCGCGAAATTCCAGGGGTATTTTGACGATGCGGACATGCCCCAGCGGCAGTACGGCATCAATCTCTATACGTACGTCCTGGCGCTCTTCTACAAATGCTTCGGGTACCAGATACAGGCCGCGCGTCTCATAAACATCTTTGTCAGCATCATGGTCTTTTTATGCGTTTTTTATCTGACACGGCCTTTGTTCGGCGCACCAACGGCGCGGCTGGCGTCGGTCTTCTACGCGTTTTTCCCGTCCTTGACCTTCTGGTCGGTCATGGTCGGCATCGATTATTTTGCGCTCCTGGGGATATTATTGCTGTTGATGTCATTCATAAAATTCAAGGAAAAGATCTCCTTCGGATGGGTCCTGGTCTTTTTGGCGGCCTGTCTGGTCACCTTTGGGGTCAGATACCATATTTTTATGGTCATTGCGGTTGAGTTCATCGGTATCGTCATGGCCGGATTGTTCCTCCGTTTTTCCGCGAAGATGAAAATCGTCCTGCTCGGGGCAGGCATGGTATTTGTTTCCGTGGTGGGTTTCTCGAGGGTCATTAACAGGATGATATCGGAGATCAATGACCTGGGTCTTAAGATCGTTGCGCAACAGGCACTGCTGGCAAAAAGCGACATGGCCGGCTACCTGATATACCCGATCCATTGTTACCAGAAGATAAGTTGCTCGCTGGGGGATCTTGCGCATGGATACCTTAAAGGGATGTGGTATGTTTTTTTCTCCCCGTTCCCGTGGCGTATCGAGTCGCCGCTCCAGTGCATGGCGTATCCCCAAACGATCATCATGTATGCCATGATGCCGTTCATTTTGTACGGCATGGCGCTTAGTTTCCGCCGGAAGATCAGGGGAAGGTGGGTATTGACGCTTTTTGTCCTGTCGGTAGCGACGTTCCTTGCGCTGATCGAGGGGAACATAGGAGCGCTCTTCAGGCATAAAGATATGATGACGCCCGTCTTGCTTATATTTTTTGCCTATGGCCTGCATGAAGTGCTTTCGAAGGCCCGTTTACCGGAGGCGCGCACGTGAACATTCTCCTGGCTAATATGCCCATGACATTTAACAGGCGCGAAAACCTGGAGCCGCCGCTCGGGATATGTTATATCGGCGGCATGCTTAAGACCATGAAGGGCGCGGTCGTTCATCTGAAGGATTTTGAGGTGGCGGATTATTCTCCGGAGTCGTTGCGCGCGTACCTTGCCGAACGGTCGATAGACGTCGTCGGTGTTTCTTTCCGGACGGCCTCGTACGGGTCGGCCAAACGGTTTGTGACCGATGTAAAATCGTTTCGCCGGGATATTTTTGTGGCGGCAGGCGGCCATCATGCGACGGCCTTTCCCCGCGAAACGCTTGCCGATATGAGGTGCGATGCCGTCATTGTCGGCGAGGGGGAGTATGCCTTTAAAGACGTCATCGGGCGACTTCAGGAACGCGCGTCGCTGGCCGGTGTCCCCGGCGTCGTATTCAGGGACGCTGATAACCGTGTCATAGCTAACCCTCCGCGCCAGCCGATCGAAAATATCGATGATCTGCCCTGGCCGAGCCGTGAGCTTCTTGACCTGGGCTCCTATAATGTCATGACGCTCCTGACCTCGCGCGGATGCCCGTTCGATTGTATCTATTGCGACAAAGGGGTTTCGACCCGTGCGGTCAAGTACCGGTCGGCTGACGGTATCTTCGAAGAGATACGTTATCTGGTCTCGACCCTCCACAAGAACAGGCTCTATGTCGTGGACGACCATTTTTTTCTCAATAAAAAGAAGCTCCGCGAGGTCCTTGACAGGATCATCAGGGAAAAACTGCCGGTACAATGGACCTGCCAGGCCCGGGTCGACGGGATAACCGCGGATATCCTTGCCGCGGCTCGGGAGGCCGGTTGCGAACAGATCATGTTCGGCATCGAGACAGGGGACGAGAGCGAACTTAAATATATACGGAAGAGTTCAACGCTCAAGCAGGCCGAGGAAGCTGTCCGGCTGACAAAAAAGGCCGGCATAAGGGCCAGGGCTAATTTCATGCTCGGTTTTCCCGTATCCACGAAGGAGACCGTTAAGAATACCATCAGGTTCGCGCGCAGGATAAAACCCGATATCGTGCGTTTTTTCGCGGTTTCCCCGCTTCCCAATACCGACCTCTGGGACGATATCTACGGGAAAGGTGTCATCCCGCCGTGGGTGAAGTGGGAGGAATTGGATTTTTTCAAACCGTCCTTTAATATCAAAGACCTTCCGCGGGAAGAGCTTTCGCTGTATGTCACGGCAGGTTACTGGCATGTGCTTAAGAACGATTTTCTCCTCGAGGCGACGCTTTTTTTTATTCCGAAACTTTTGCGGCTGCTATATTTAACGGCAAGGACCGGGCGTTTGAGGGGAAATATTTCGAAATGTTTTCCGCGAAGCGTTAACCTTATTGTCGATAATATGCACCAGTTAAGCGGGAAGAGTTTTAAAGAAGCTGTTTCGTTCATACGGCAGGTCCTTAGGCTTGAAAGGACGTTTTAATCCGTGAAGTGCCTGTACATCACCAATCTGGGTCTCCTCGATAACCTGGCGGCCACGCAGATCGTACCGTATCTGCAAGGTATTGCCGGAAGCGGCATCACGGTCTTTATTCTTTCATACGAAAAACGCGCAAAGACGAATGACCAAAAGGCTGTCCTGGAATTGCGGCAACGGTTGACAAACCATGGGATCACGTGGCGGGCGCTGCCGTATCACAACCGATGGGGAAATATCCTTGATGTCCTGACAGGCTGGTACATTGTTCTCGGCATCGTCATACGGCAAAAAATAGATGTTATCCATGTGCGTTCGAGTATCCCGCTTTTTATCGGCTGGCCACTGGCGAAGGTAACGGCCAGGAAACTTATATACGACCGGCGCGGGACGTTGGCAGGCGATTTCGTGGACGATGTGAATATCAAGAACCTTTTTTCCGTCGGCTGGATGAGCCGCGTATTGGACAGGCTGGACCGTTTTTTTATACGGCGTGCGGATGCGACCGTGGTCCTCACGGAGACCATGCGGGAAAGGCTTCTTCGGGAGCTCGGGATCGAAGTCGAAACGATACCCTGTTGTGTCGATCTTAAGCGTTTCGGTAACCCCACCGCCAAAGCGATGTTCGGCGGCAGGTTCGTTGTGGCGTATCTGGGTTCTTTGGGGACAAGCTACGGGCTGGATGAAATGGCCGATTTTTTTAAAGAGGTACGGCGTGAAAGGCCGGACGCGCTCTTTTTAATAATTTCGCATACTGACCGCGGGTTTATCATCCCGGTCCTGGAGAAAAAAAACTTACGCTTTGAACAGGATTATGTTATCATGGAAGCTACGCCGGACCGGGTCCCGGCTCTCCTCGCCGAAGCGGATGTCTCCCTTATGTTCTATAAACGCCGCTGGAGCGATGCCGGAACGTCGCCGGTAAAATTCGCCGAATCTCTCGCCGCAGGGGTCCCTGTCGCGGTTAATGCGGGACTCGGCGATACGGATGAGCTTATTAAGGCCAGGCGTATAGGGGTCAGTATCCGGCAGTTTTCAGGTGAAGCCTACCGTTCGGCTATCGGCGAACTTAAGGTCCTTTTGGGCGATGCGGCGGGGCTCGACGAACGGTGCCGTGCGACGGCTCGAGACCTGTTTTCGCTCGATAAGGGTATCCAAAAATATATAACGGTATATAAGTCCATCATGAGGTGATCGTATGATAAGTGCGGCAAAACCGGTAATAGGCGCCGAAGAACTTCGCGCGGTCCGTGATGTCTTTAAGACCGGGTGGCTCGGCATGGGCGACCGGGTGAAGGCGTTTGAGAATAAGTTGAAGGCGATGTTCGGGCGAAAACACGCGATATGCGTCAACACCGGCACAACGGCGCTTCATCTGTCATTGGACTCGATCGGGATAAAAAAGGGGGATGAGGTTATCGTTCCATCGCTCACCTTTATCGGGACCGTGCACCCGATATTGCAATGCGGCGCCAGGCCGGTTTTTTGCGATGTAGATCTCCGGGACCTCAATATCAGCATCCCTTTTCTGAAGAAACTGATAACCCGCCGGACCAAGGCGATAGTCCCCGTCCATTACGGAGGAGAGCCGTGCAATATGGATGCGATATTGTCGATCGCCGGAAAGAAGGGCATCCGCGTTATCGAAGACGCCGCGCACGCCTTCGGCTCAAAATATAAAGGAGCCTTGATCGGTTCTTTCGGCCATATAACGTGCTTCAGCTTTGATCCGATCAAGAACATAACCTGCGGGGAAGGCGGGGCCATCCTCCTGGATGACGATAAAACCGCGGATATCATTATAAAGAAAAGGATACTGGGCATCGATAAGGATACGTGGAACCGCTACCAGCATAAGCGGAGCTGGCTTTACGAGGTCCATATGAAAGGATACCGCTACCACATGAGCAATATCAACGCCGCCATAGGCCTTGTCCAGTTCGAGAAATTCGCGTCCTTCGCCAAGGCCAGAAAAAAGATCGCCGCGTGGTACGACAAAAAATTATCCGGGATAAAAGGCGTGAAGCTCCTGAGCCACGATTATGCCGCTATCGTGCCGTTCAATTATACGATATTGGCTGACCGGAGGAACGAGCTTATCGAATATCTTGAAAAGAACGGGATAGGAGCCGTTTTAAATTATATACCGAACCACCTTCAGCCGTTCTTTAAGGCGGAAAAGGCGATATTGCCGAATACCGATCTGGCGTATTCCCGGATCGTTTCCATACCGCTCCATGCGGGTATGACCGTGAGCGATGCACAGCGGGTCGTTCAAGCCATAAAGGATTTTTATAAACAGCAGGGTTGAGTATGGCTCTCAGGCAAAGACAGGCTATAAGAATATTTTTTGTTATCGCGACCGTGGCCGCGGCGCTCGCCCTCGTCAATCATTATTCTATCGTCGTCATGAGGGTCGAAGGGGCCCGTTTCCCCCGTATCCTGGACCTTATCTATACCCGCTTATATAATTTGTACGATTATGTGAATGTTGCGTTTAATCCTCCGGTATGGGAGCGGAAAGAGAACCTTGAGAGGGAAACGCAGAAAGAGAATCTCCGGACAACGGCCTTGCCGGTCTTCGATCTCTTCATTGCCGAGGACGATATCCATCAGCTGAATGCCCGGATCCCCCGCAATCCGGCGTTTATCCGCAATAGCCCCATCTATTATGCGGACTTCTGGGTGCCGGGCACGATGAAACATAGCGGCAAGGAATACGCTGTTGAGGTGAAACACCGGGGAACGGGATGGTGGCATTGGGCCGTTCCCAAAAAATCCCTGAGGGTGAAGATAAAAAAACATAAGACCGTCGAAGGGGAACGTCAGTTTAATTTCGTCAATCCAAAGTCGGTCGTTGCGTTTACCCAGGTTATCGAATACCGCCTTGCGCGGTATCTGGGCCTCCTGGCGCCGGAAGCGTACATGTCGCATCTCCGTTTAAATAACGCTTACTACGGCATCATGTTCACCTTCGAACAACCGGATAAGTTCTTTTTGCGGCGTAATGAGCGTCCTCAGGGCGATATTTACGGCGAGAAAACACCGGTCCCGCAACTTTTTCAGGATGCGCGGTATTGGGAGAAATTCTGCGCACAAGATGACGAAAGGCCCGATGATTTCAGGAACCTGGAAGGGTTTCTAAAGGTCATTAACGAAAAAGACCGGAAAAAATTCGCCGAGGACATCGGCGGGGTCCTGGATATGGATGCCTTTTACCGGTGGTATGTGCACGCGGTCATACTGGCAAGCGCGCACCAGAATGACCATAATATCAAATTGTATTTTGATCCGGTGAAACGGAAGTTCGAATTTTTCCCCTGGGACGTCGTGACGGATGACATGGTCGATTTTTCGATCGACACCGCCTTTAACCGTGTTACCGAAAAGATCCTGGCATATCCTGAATTTAATTTCCGGAAAGACAGGGCCTTGTGGGAGGCCGTGAAGGATGACCGTCTCCTCGCCTGGCTTTTGTCGTCGATAAATGAATTGGACGCGCAGTCGCGTCCCGATATATTTTGCGATCCGAACAGAGACGGCCTTAACTTTAAAGGGGCGGACTACCGCGATTATCAGTACCGGTATCCCCTCTCCCAGTACGAGCTTCAATGCGGGTTCCTGAGGAAATATTTTATCGACAGGATCGATTTTATCCGGCATGAATTGAAGAAATGCGCGGTCAGGGCGTATCTTGTCAGGGAAGGGCCGGAATATTTTTTACATGTGGTCCAATGCGGCAAGATCGCGTATAAGGCAAATGCCGTTTCACTGTCAATGGCAGACAACACTACGGTCAGTATCCCGGTAGAAAAGGTGTTTTACCCGGAACTGTATATCCGCCCGGCCGCGGCATCGGGCACATCCCAGGAATCTATAGGTTTTCTGCCCCGTGAATACGTGCATAAGGTCGATATCGGCAAATATTCTGCGGCGGGGGCTCAACCGGTTGTTATAACCGGGGCCAGGCTGATCGGGGCCAATGCCGTGACCGACGAACCTCTTGACTATGTCGTGCAGGTTTATGAAAATAATAAAAGGAGCGGGCAATAATGGTCTCCGAAGATATCCTGCGGCCCTCTGTTTCAAAGGCCTGTTATTCCAGGCGGGAACTTAAATATTATATCTCCCGGTTCCAGTACCATGAGATCATGAAGATCATCAAGCATTATATGGAGTTTGATGAGTACACGGCACGTACGCCTTCCCATGCCTATCCGGTCAGGAGCTTGTATCTCGATTCCAAGGAGTTACGATGTTACCACGAACGGCTTGACGGATTGAAGGTGCGGGCCAAGTACCGCGCGCGGACGTATGTCGAGGACGCATCGAAGGAAGATACCGGCCTCTTTATGGAGATCAAGAAAAAAATCGATAAGGACCTGATCAAGAGGAGGGTGAGGATACGCGCCGCCGATATGGGCCATATCCTGGACGGCGCGGACGAGCTCAGCATATTCGGGATGAAAGAGATGCTGCCCGAAGAAATAAAGACCGTGAACGATTTTTTGTACGCCAAAACCAGGTATGCGTTCTCGTTCTATCTCGGCATACGGTATGAGCGCGAGGCATATTATGATAAGGCATCGCACGGGCTCAGGCTTTCTTTCGACCGGGGGCTCCACGCAAAAAAATGCGTGCGCCTGCCCGATCTCTACGCGCCCCTTAAGAACTGGAAAGAGATAAAACAGCATGGTATAATATTCGAGATCAAAACCCGCACATCTCTTCCTCAATGGCTGGAAGATCTGGTGAGCCGGCATTCAATGGTCGCCGAACCTATTTCAAAATACTGTATGGGCATAGAAGCGCTCGATTTGCACAAAAGATGAGGAGGATATAAAGTCATGTTCCAGGACCTCTTTAAAGAACCGCAGACACAGTATTACCAGTCGGAACTTATCGTCATAAACATAGTCGCTGCGTTCATATTCGGGCTTATCATAGCGTACCTCTATGTGAGGACGCATAAAGGCAGCTCTTATTCGCAGTCGTTTGTGCAGACGCTGGTCTTGATGTGCGCGACAACCTCTATTGTCATGATGATCATCGGGAATTCGCTGGCGCGCGCATTCGGCCTGGTGGGCGCATTTTCCATCATCAGGTTCCGCACGGTGGTGAAGGATTCAAGGGATATTGCCTTTCTTTTCCTGGCGCTGGGCATGGGTATGGCCCTGGGGACCAATTCTCACCTGATAGCCTTTATCGGAATGATCGCCATGTCAGCGATCATCCAGATAGTCCATATGACCAACGTAGGCAGGAAAGTGACGGAACATCATCTTTTGAATATGCGGTTCCGCCCCAACGCGTACGACGAACATGAGATCGAACGTATTTTCAAGACCTATCTTAAAGCCCATCTTACCCTCAATATTTCTTCGATAAAGGCGAACGAACTTTCTGAAGTAGTATATGAGATCAAACTCAAGGATCCGGCAAAGTCGCGCGAGTTCGTCAACGAGGTACGCGCAGCCCCCGGTATCGACGGGGCGAGGCTTGTCGCAAGCTCGGAACATTGGGAATAAACCGTAAAAAAACGCATGCCGTTTAAAACATGTCTTGTGCTCATAGCAGCCCTTTTCACGGGGGCAGTGGCCGTTCTTCCTGCAGGGGCTGAAATAACCCTTATTGCGGAAGGAAAGATCCCCGGCACTCAATCGGATATGTCCGGACAACGCGGCCTTCTCGAAGACGGGACCCCCCAGGACCGTCTCGGCGCTTTTGGGTCGGCGATCGCGTATACGGGCAGCGATGACCGCTATATATGCGTCCCGGACCGGGGGACGTTGGACGGAAAAACAAATTACTTAAACCGGTTCCATGAATTCGATATCGGTATCGCGCGGGGGAAGGTCCGTGTCACCCTGGTGCGTACGACGCTTTTAAGCAATGAAACAGGGGTATTGTATACCGGCGTGACAACGGCCTTCGATCCGGCCGATAAAGCACGGAACCGGCGTTTGGACCCGGAAGGGGCGAGGGTAGGACGTAACGGAGCTCTTTTCATAGCTGACGAATACGGGCCTTCGATCTATGAATTCGACCCAAAGACCGGCCGGCTCATCCGGACATTGGATGTCCCCGAAAAATTCCTGATCAGCCACCCGGCCGCCGATGCAGGGAAAGAGCTTCCGCCCTTCAACACATCCGGCCGCCAGGCGAACCGCAGCATGGAAGGGCTGGCTATCAGCCCGGACGGGAGGAAGTTATTCGGTATCATGCAGGGCCCTCTTATTCAGGACAATGGCCTGGATGCCGAAAGAAAACGGCACGGTATTAATTGCCGCATACTCGAGATAGCCGTTTCCTCAGGTAGCACCAGGGAATACCTGTATCAGCTGGACAATGCAAAGAACGGATTGAACGAGATCCTGGCCGTTAACGGTTCGGAGTTCCTCGTGATCGAACGCGACGGAAAAGGCGGTAAAGCGGCCGGGACAAAAAAGATCTATCTGATAGACATCGCGAAGGCCACGGATATATCGTCTGTGGCGCTCTTGCCCGCGACCGGGGCGCCTCCGGGCGTTGTCCCCGTCGATAAAAAACTTTTTATCGATCTTCTGGACCCGCGCTACGGCATCGCCGGCAAGAATTGCCCGGATAAATTCGAGGGCCTGGCGTTCGGCCCCGACTTAAAAGACGGCCGTCATCTCTTATGGGTAACGACCGACAATGATTTTGTGGCGGATGAGCCTTCACGGTTGTATGCGTTTGCCGTCGGCAGGGATGACCTTCCCGGGTTCAAGGCTCAGGAGTTCCGCGCGACACGGTTCGATTTTACCGGCATATTTATCGCCGTGTGCCTTATGATCGTGATACTGGGATTCAGGAAAAAGCCATGCGCACTATAGATAAGGGACAGAAAAAATTTCAGATCTGCAAAAAGTGCGTCCAGGGCAACACGCGGCCCGGCATCAAATTCGATGACGAGGGGGTATGCCCGGCGTGCCGTTTTGCCGAGAAATCCCACGAGGTCGACTGGAGCGAGCGGGACCGCCAGATGCAGGAGATCATCGCCTGGGCCAGGGCGCGCAATGTCTCAGGATACGATTGTATCGTCGGCGTGAGCGGCGGCAAAGACTCTACCTGTCAGGCCTTATACGTCCGCGATACCCTGGGGTTAAAGCCGCTGTTGGTGTCGAGCATGTATCCGCCTGAGCAACAAACGGAACGCGGGGCCCATAACCTGGCGAATCTTATATCGCTGGGATTCGATTGCATCACCGTTTCCCTTAATCCTCAAACGTGGAAAAAAATGTTCTGGGAAGGGTTTTTCCGCCACGGAAATTTTTTTAAACCGTCCGAGATGGTGCTCTGGTCGTGCCTGCCCAGGGCCGGGATCGCGTATCATATCCCGCTCATCTTTATAGGAGAGAATACCGCGATCAGCCTGGGGGCGCTGGAGGTGGAGTCCTTAGACGGCGAAGCAAATCAGGTCAGGAAGACCAATACCATCCAGGGCGGGCCCGAATCGATCTGGCCGAAGGGAGGGACGGAACAGGATGTCATATGGTATCGTTTCCCTTCCGAATTCCACGTAAAGAAAGCGAACATCAGGATGATCTACCTGGGGTATTATATGAAAGAATTTTCCCGCTTTAAAAACGCGGAAAAGGCCGTAAGGTTGGGCCTCGAGGTCAGGGACGACAAACCCGAAGAGATGGGTATGGTTTGGGGATGGGAAAGCCTCGATGATGATTTTGTCATTATCAACCAGACGTTGCGGTATCTTAAGATCGGTTCCGGCAAGGCGAACGACCAGGCCTCGGAGGCCGTCCGTCTGGGGCTTATGACGCGGAAAGAGGCCGGCAGGCTCATGAAGATGTATGACGGCAAGGTTGCGTATCGGTACATAAAACAATTTTGTCATTACCTGAATATTACCGAAGACGAGTTCTGGGAAGTCATGGACCGCTACCGGAACCCGGATGTCTGGAGGAAGGACGGAAGCGGCCGATGGGTGTTAAGGGAAGAATATGAATAACGAAGTCCTGATCGTTGATTATGAGGTCGGCAATCATCAATCCGTCGCCAATGCACTGGCCCGCCTGGGATACCGGTTTAAGATCTCCCATGAGGCTGCGGCTATAGCCGGAGCGGATGTCTATATCCTGCCGGGTGTCGGTTCGTTCCCGGAGGCGATGAAAAATCTCGACCGGCTAAACCTCGTCGGTATTCTTAAGGAACAGGTTGTTACCGGGAAAAAACCGGTCCTGGGCATATGCCTGGGCATGCAGATTATGGCCGACTCTTCAGAAGAGAACGGGCATCACGAGGGATTAGGCTGGGTACGGGGTACGGTGGAGAAACTGCGCGCCGATAACGCCTTTCGTGTTCCCCACGTCGGCTGGAACGACCTCAGGATCATGAAAAAGGATCCTCTTTTTACGCGTTCCGGCGATTCGTCGAATTTCTATTTTAATCACAGTTATTATTTTATCCCGGCCGGCGAAGGCCGGGGTCCGGACGAGCCGCTGGTGACGGCGAGATGCCGTTTGTGCGAGGATGTGGTCGCAGCCTTCCAGCAGGACAATATTTTCGGCGTCCAGTTCCATCCCGAAAAGAGCCAGAGCTGCGGCCTGAAATTGTTCAGGTCTTTTTTTAACCATTGCGGGATAAAAAGTTCTCATGCTTAAAAAACGTATTATTGCATGCCTCACGGTCAAGAACGGCCTGGTGGTCCAGAGCATAGGGTTTAAACAATATCTGCCGGTAGGGCGTGTCGCCATCGCGGTTGAATTTTTAAGCCAGTGGGCCATAGACGAGATCGTACTTCTCGATATCGACGCATCGCGTGAAGGGAGAAGGCCCGATTTCGACATGATCAAAAATGCCTCCCGGAGGAATTCGGTGCCTTTGACTGTCGGCGGCGGCATCAGAACCATTGACGATATTATGCGGCTCATTCATTCGGGGGCCGATAAGGTCTCGCTTAACACGGTTTTCTTCGATAACCCGGATTTTATCAAAGAGGCATCCCGTGTATTCGGTGTCCAGTGTATTGTCGTATCCGGGGATGCCGGGAAGAATAAAAAAGGGCGTTACGAGATCTATAGCCGTTCCGGTCTGAACCCGGCGGGGCTTGACCCGGCGGCGTGGGCCCGCAAGGCAGAAGAACTCGGCGCGGGTGAGATATTCATAAACTCGATCGAGCGTGACGGGTCAAAGGCCGGGTTTGATATTCCCTTGATACGGGAGGTCTCCAAAACGGTCTCGATCCCCGTCATAGCATGCGGCGGCGCAGGTCATCCGAAACATTTTTACGAGGCCCTGACCGCGGGAGGAGTCTCGGCAGTCTGCGCGGGCAATTATTTTCATTTTACAGAGCATAGCCCTATCACGACAAAGGCGTATTTGGTTCGGCACGGTTTAAAGGATATCCGCCTGGATTCGTACGCAAATTATAAGGAGGCGGCTTTTACCGAAGCAGGCCGTATCGCAAAGATGGGCGAGGATTATCTGGCGGACCTGATGTTCGAGTTCCTGCCCGAAGAGGTCATATGAACTATTGCCGCCGTTGTCTCTATCCCGCTAACCACCCCCTGTACATTACCTTCGATGGCCAAGGGGTCTGCAGCGGCTGCCGGGTCCATGAGGAAAAAGATACCCTGGATTGGGGCAAGAGGGGCGGGGGACTAAAAAAGATTCTCGATCATTACCGGAACCGTTCCGGCAGGAGTTATGACTGTATAATCCCGGTGAGCGGGGCCCGGGATTCTTATTTTATCGTTCACACCGTAAAAAATGTCTATAAAATGCATCCGCTTGTCGTCTCCTATAATAAACATTACAATACGAAGACCGGTATCAGGAACCTGGCGTATTTAAAGACCCTTCTGGGCGTCGATTGTCTTATGCTGACGGTCCAGCCCCAGACGGTCCGGAAGATAACCCGCGCGACCGTACGGATGATGGGCAGCATGTACTGGCATTGCCTTGCCGGAAGTACTGTTTATCCGGTGCAGACAGCGGTCCGCTTCAAGATCCCTTTGATCGTCTGGGGCGCTCATCAGGGGGTCGATCAGGTCGGCATGTTCTCGCATCTGGATGAGGTGGAGATGACGAGGAAATACAGGAAAGAACACGACCTTATGGGTTATGAAGCGGAGGATATTCTCGACGCGGACGGTGATATCGGCCTCGATGATATGAGAAATTTCATTTATCCGCACGACAAGGAACTGGAAAAGGTCGGCGTCAGGGGCATTTATCTGAACAACTACATCCGCTGGGACTCTAAGAAACAGCACGAACTCATGATCAAACTTTATAATTATGAGACGACGGCACAGTTGAGGACGTTCGATACCTATAACGATGTGGACTGTTTTCATTATTCGGACCTACATGACCGTATAAAATTTTTGAAGTGGGGATACGGCAAGGTCACGGACCATGCCTGCCGCGAGATCCGGCTTAAAAGGATGACGCGTGAAGAGGGGATCGGGCGTGTCCGGCAGTATCAGGATATCCCGCCTGCTCCGGGGCCGTTAAAGAACTTTCTTGAATGGGTGGGCATGGAGGAAAAAGAATTATGGCGCTCGGTCGATACGTATCGCGATAAAAGGATATGGGAGAAACAAGGCGATACCTGGCAGTTAAGGGATTCGGTCCTGAATCATCGTAATGACGAAGGGGTCGATGCGGTCAGGCTCGGCACGCGGGAAGGCTGCGAATTTGCGATCACACCGTCGCGTAAACCGGAGGACAAAGAAGACCGGTACGTTTTGATCGGCCGCGGGCATGTCGATCCGGTCGACTGGACAACGATCAAAAAGGACGCCTCAGTGCCTCCGGATAAGGAATATGTCGTATAACATGAAAAAAATAATCCTATGCCTGATCTGTTCGATAGCATTCCCGGGTAGTTATGGCTGCGTGAATGCCGGCGATAACCAGCGCGCCTCCGGGTCTGATACGCTGCGTATCGAGGTAGAAGAGAAACTGCTCGTTCCGGATGGCAAATATGACGAGGTATGGCTTTTTTTAAAAAAGCGCTATCTCGATACGGACGAGAATATAAAAAGAATGGACGCGGGGCTTAAGATCTCCCGTAGCGATGAGGAGTTTTTCGACACCTATTTTGAT
>JAQURW010000002.1 GCA_028715425.1 Candidatus Omnitrophota bacterium | reverse complement strand
GCCAAGGCCGGAAAGAGCCCTGTTTCCTGAAGGGATTCTGCCAAAGGGGCCCCGGCCGAGACCCTGTTGGACGCATCCCCGACCCGTTCTATGAAAAGAACGCTGCCCGCGGCCTTAACCGACATATCAAGGGCCCTGATAATGGGGATACCGCTTTTTAAAAGCACCGCAAGCGTTGAAGTGAATTTTTCGACGCTCAACGCTACCATGATGTTCCCGATGACAGGCATACGGTAGAGCACTGTCTCAAGCGCGCGTTTTCCGTTCTTGGTCCGGTTATAGCGGAAGACAGTATAAATAATGCCGCCGATAATAAGGCCGATGATAACATAATGCCCCCGCAAATAATTACTGACCGTCACGATAGCCTTCGTAAGCGGCGGCAGCTCAGAGCCGAATTGTTTAAAGACATTATCGAAAATAGGGACGATCTTCAGCATAAATATCGCCAACGCCATAAATATAACGCATATGAGCAGGACCGGGTACGTCAGCGCGGCGATGACCTTTTTACGGAGATCTTCCCTGGTTTCTAAAAATCTTACGACCTCCTGCAGGACATACGAAAGCTGGCCCGATAATTCCCCGGCCTCGACCATGTCGGCCCAGAACCCGCCGAAGGCCTTCTGGTGTTTGCCGAGGGACTCGTGCAGCGAAAGGCCCGACTCGACATCTTTCTTGACCATCTCAACGGTCTTGACAAGGTCTGTCGAGTCAAGTTGCTTCACGATGATTTCAAGGGCCTCGGCAAGCGGGATAGCGTTCTCTATCAGTACGGACATCTCTTTGGCAAATACGCCGAGGTCTTTGGTGGTGACCTTCTTATGGAACTTACGCTTGTATTTTTCTTCCATGATCCGCGATTCCCGGCAGGATACGACCATCTGTCCTTCCTTCCGGAGGGCGTGGACAAGCTCGTCCCTTGTCGCGGCATAACGCTGCCCGTCGACCATTTTCCCGTCTTTATCGCGGATCGTATAGAAAAAATACGGCATGGTTAAACCCCGGACTCCATAGTGATCGCCAGTATCTCGTCAAGCGAGGTAAGGCCGTCCCGTACCTTCGTGAGGCCGTCCTGACGCAAGGTCATCATGCCTTTTTTGATAAGGCTGTCCTTGATCGTTGTCGCATCGGCCTTTTTTTCGATCATATCCCTGATCTCGTTATCGACGCTCATGATCTCAAAGACCGGCAGCCGGCCGCTGAAGCCGCGGTTGTTGCAGGCCGGGCATCCCTTGGGGCCGAAGATACTTACCCCCTCGAGTTTAAAGTCATGCAGGACCTTTGCGTCCACCTTCGCGGGCTCTTTGCATTTTTCGCAGAGCCGCCGGGCAAGGCGCTGGGCGATGATCATATTGAGTGTAGCCGCCAGGAGGAACGGCTCGATGCCGAAATCGACAAGGCGCGCCACAGCGCCGACGGTGTCGTTGGTATGGAGGGTGCTTAAGACCAACCGCCCGACGAGGGCCGAACGCACGCATATCTCAGCCGTTTCCAGGTCGCGCACCTCTCCCACCATGATTATATCAGGGTCCTGCCGCAGGAAAGTCCTCAAGCCCCGCGCGAAATCAAGTCCGATCTGCGGATTGGCCTGCACCTGATTGACCCCCTCGATCCTGTATTCGACCGGGTCCTCTATGGTAAGGATATTCTTTTTAGGCGATCTGATAGCGTTCAGGATACAATAAAGCGTCGTTGTCTTCCCGCTGCCGGTCGGGCCGGTCAGGAAGATAAGACCGTACGGTTTATAGATACTCTGGTTCACCCGTTCGAGATCGGCGGGGGTGAGACCAAGGGTGCCGAGTTCCGCCTTCATCTGGGCCTTATCCAGGACACGCATGACGACCTTTTCACCGTAAATGGTCGGCATCGTCGAGATACGAAAATCGATGTTCCGGTCCTCGAGGCGCATCATGAACCCGCCGTCCTGCGGCAGGCGTTTTTCCGCAATATCAAGGCGTGATAATATCTTGATCCTCGAAATAATGGCAGCCACTGTTTCCTTGGGCAGGCTCTCGGCCTCATACAAAATACCGTCAAGCCTGAAACGGATCGAAACCTTATCCACCTGAGGATCGATGTGGATATCGCTGGCCTTTTCCCTGATGGCCCGCTGGATGATGGAATTGACGAGTTTTATGACCGGCGCTTCCGCGGCTTTTGTTTTGAGATCGTCGATCTCCGTATGCCGCGGCATGGCTGCCGTCCTTTGAGGATCGCGTATCATCGCCGCCGGGTCAGGCCCGACGACCGAAACGCCCTTGTCGACATACAGCCGTTCTATTGCCTGGAGGATATCCTTTTTGGTGCTGCACTGGATAATAACGTTCATGTGCGCGACCCGTTTGACATAGTCGACAACATTGAAGTTCAACGGGTCCCACATCACGACCGTGAGGCCTATCGGCGCCTTGGCCACCGGCACGATGAAATTAGCGCCGGCATATTTCTGGTCGATAACGCGGTCGAGGTCCTGGGCGATGTTCACGACCAGGGTATTATCGCTGAAGGACACATATTTTAAGCCGAGTTTTTTCGACAGGGTAAGGGCAAGCCCTTCTTCGGTTATATATCCCAGATCGACAAGAAGCTCACCCAGGTATTTGCGTTCCTTTTGCTTTGCCTGGTTATTGAGCGCATCCGTCAACTGCGCCTGGGTCAGAAGCCCGTCCTCAAGCAGTATCTCGCCTAATTTCTTCCTACCTGCGGGGGGTATCATGCGGGCTGTCCTTTTTGGAATATTTTTTTAACGCCGTACCGACTGCTTTCTCTTCCTTGGATGTGTCGGCTTTTTTATTGTTCCTGTATTTTTGCAATGTCTGTTCCATCATCTGGTCCCGTTCGGTCAGCTCCTTGGGTATAATAATATCGCCGTCCCGTCTCTCTATCGTGCGGGGCGTGATGAAGATCAGGAGTTCCGTATCCGTCCCCTGTTTAAAGCGCGACTTAAAGGCCTCCCCGAGGATCGGGATATCGCCCAGCCAGGGGACCTTCCTTACGGTCCTGGAATCATTTTTTTGTATGAGACCTCCGATGACCACCGTATCTCCGCTCCTGACCATAACGGTCGAAGAGGCGCTGCGCGTCTGAGGATCCATGAACTGCGTGGTAAAAAACTCCGAGGCCGTCGCCCGGGCTATCGACGGCTCAACGTACAGAAAAATCTCCCCCTTACCGTTGACGTTCGGTATCACTTTCAAAACGATACCGGTCTCGACCCGTTCTGCCTTTTCGATCGTCTCGTTCCCCTGTCCGATGATGGTACTATCAAGGCCGATCGCGGTATTTGCCGCCACGCGGATAACGGCCGGCATGTTATTGACCGTCATGATACGCGGCCGCGAAAGAAGTTTGGTATCGGAATCTGTGGCAAAGAGCTTCAGGACGATATCCGTATCGTCCGCCGACAGCGTCCCGTAGCTGAAAAGAGCCTTATTGGCAAGAAGGCTCTCATCGAAGGTACGTTTGATAAAATGCTCGGGGAGAGGATAACCGACCGGCACCTGCAACCGTGCCCCTTCATCGTCAGCGTTCTTTCCCCAGGTCACTTTAGCTGTCTGCGTCGCGGTCCCGTATTCGACGCCGATACGTTTGATGGCATCCGTCGTCGTTTCGATGATCTCAGCCTGGATCATGATCTGGATCGGCTCGATGTCGAGCTCTTTGATCGTCTTCTCTACCGCGCTGAAACTCGACATGATATCCGTTATAATAAGGCTGTTGGTCCTGCGGTCAGCCGTGATCGTACCGTTCTCAGAGAGGAGCGTCTTCAGGATATCGACAATACTCTTTGCCGCGCCGCCGGGGACCGTCGGTGTGGAAGATGATTTTGACTGGTCAGATGACTGAAGAGCGTTCGTCGTCTGGGATGATGAACTGCTCGTAGTGCCTCCCGTCGGTGTCGCAAACCCCTCGCCCTCACCTTTCAAAGTAAAATCGTATACCTGAATATAATTGAAACGGTAGACCCGCGTAACCGTCCTGACGGTTTTGCCGCCTGCGGGCTTGATCAGATATACGTTCCCCTCCTGCCGTTCATACGTCAGGTTGTTGGCGTCCAGGATGGAATACAACGCCTCTTCGATGGAAACATCGTTTAAAAATACGGTGATAACCTTTCCTTCTATGATATCGCTGGCGACAAAATTAGCGCCGGTCTGCCGCGACAAGGCCTTCAGGATATCCTTAAGGGCGGCATTCTCAAAATCCAGCGATACCCTGCTGGCGCCATCGCCCATGAGGGGATCGAGCGTCGTGTTGTCTGCGAAACCGGCCTTGCCCAGCTGTGCGCTAAATCCCGGCGACACGATCGAGAGAAGGACAATGCATAACAGTACGACCGTTTTTTTTATGTTCATAATAGGTTCACCTCTTTATTTCTATTTCTCTGCCGTTATCGACAAGGACCACTTTATCCTTTGTTATCTTTTTTACTTTTGCGCTGCCGAGCGAATCGCCTTCCTGAATGACCTGCCCGGATATGATCGCCATATTCTTATCTCCGCCCCATATGACGCCTTCGAGCGTTAAGGCTGCGCTCTGCGGCAACACCGTTTTCCCGGATATCTTCCCTTCGATTATCGCGAACTCCATCGGTTTTTCAAGAGGGTCTCTGAACGACATGACATCATACGTGACCTTGGCCTTCGTCAGGGGGGTCAAGGTCGCGGCAACTGCGCCTTTGACAACGCCTTCCCTGGACGCCGATCCTTGCCTGGCCCTTTTACTATGAGTATACCATACATTTATCACAAAGATAGCCATGAGGACGACGATGATCAACCGCTGTTGCTGTGTTTTCGCTATGGTTTCCGTCATGTTGCCGCCGTTAAACAGATTACAGTCAATGTAAACACCGCCCAACGCCCTGAATGGGGCGGTACCGGTTTTCTCGGGAAACGGCGGGCCGTAACGTCGGCGCCGCCGGGCTGAACGATTTGAGGATTAGTTATAAATCTCGACGGGGTCCTGCCGGGCACCGGCATCGCCTCGGGTAAAGGAGGCTCGATCGACAGCACCTGGCGGTCTTCAGGGGCCCGGTCTTCCGCAGAAAGGTCACAATAAGCGATAATGAAATAGTCAGGGTTGTTCTCGATGATCGAAATAAAATTCGTCACTGCCTGATAGGACCCGGACCCTATCACCTCTATCGAAAGCCCCCGGTACCTGCCGGCCACGAATGGCCGCTCGTCGGGCTGGACCAGGTCCAGTGTGACATTCGCCTCTTTTGATAATTCAGTGATGACCTGTATGACGGCATTCTGCTCTTTCTTAACGATGTAGTTCGCGTCAAAATCGCCGATGTACCGTTTTGTCTGGATTATATTTTTGATGATATCAAGGTTCCCGTTTAGGGTGTCCCTGGTATGGGTTAGCGCCGTTATCGTGCTCACATCGACCCTCAGGAAAAGCTGCCAGGCGATAACAGCCAGAACGACGACGCTTATGATATAAGCGCGCTTTATCTTATCGTTCAGTATCTCTTTTATGTCCAGGTTTTCCACGAATGCTCCCTTATCGAAGAACGATCTGAAACTCGGTTACTTCTTTGGTGCCTATTTTTTTTCTGCGCACGAAGAGAAGCTTTACATCAGTGCATCCGCTTATCATGGCGGCATCATCTTTTATGCGGCCAACGGCCTTGTTGATCTCGGCCGTATTTTCTTCGGTCGTCCCGTAGATGGCCCCTTCGATCCGGAATGAATTTTCGCCGGGCCTGGCTACGGGATTAGTGAACGTTACCCGGTTGATCCATGCCTTATCCGTAAAATCCCGTCCAAGGGTTCCTAATTTTTGCGTCAAGAACTGGCGGTTCTTGAGCATAGCGCTGATAAAGGTCGCCTTGTCGTTGGTGACACCCTCATAGCCGACGACTTCGGCGCGCGAGGCATCGGGTTCGGTAACTTTATACATCGTCACTTGCTGTTTTAAACTTTCGATTTCTTTTTGTGTGCCGTAGCCTATACCCATTAAGAGAAAATGAGCCGCTACGATGAGCCCTAAACCTATCATTGTCTTTTCAAAAACCGGCCGAAAAGACCACGGGTCCTGATACACAAAATGTTCCGGCGCCAGGTTCAGGACAGGCCTGCTGAACGAATCCTCGAGCAGGGCAAGGACCGGCAGATACCGGTCACGGTGCTCCAAGTCGACCCCTTTGCGTTTTTCAAGCGTGATCCGTTCAAGAGGTATGCCGGCCTCATTGCCGACCGCTTGTTCGTCTTTCGACGGCATAAACCCCGAAATAAAGATCGTTTCTATCTGCTGGCTGGTTTCTTTCTTGAGGTACTCGACCGTGTTCATAACATCCTGGGCAATGAGCGGCCATAATTCCTTTATGGTCGGATACGTTAACGCCTCAAGGCGCATGGTATCTTCCGGCACGGGAATAATAAGTTCCCTGAAAAAATGAGGAGCCCGGTCAAAAATACCCGTGACCAACACCCGGTTGAAAGGCTCATAGTGCAGGCTTAAGTAGGCCTTGGCGCCCGCTTTGAGCCGGGAGAGAATGCCTTTGGTAATGAAGGCCGGCGCCGTTTCGATGACCGAAGGCAGGATATTTTTTTCGGTCAGAAAATAATTTACGGCATCATTTACATATTTTTTTTCCGATGCGGCAAAAAGGATCTCGAGAGGCCCCGTACGTTTGGCGCATTTCTTAAAGCTGAACGCCAGGTCCTCGATCGGAAAGGGGATATATTTTTGGACCTCATAGGCAACGGTCTTGGAGAGATCGGTCTCGGAAAGGGCCCGCAACGAGAACCGCCGCAGAAAAAAATAATCGTTCTTAAGATTGATCGCGGCGCGGTACGGCCTGGCGTTCGGGTCGGGATACACGGTATCAAGGACCCGGTCCAGTTCGTCGCGCACTTCCATGTACGAAAAAGGTTTGATATTGATATGAAAAGGATGGCGCTCGACGCGTGTAAGCCTGATGCCTCCCGCCCGGACTTCCGCCTCGGCGATATCAAGGTAATCGTCACTTACGTAGATCGCCGTACCGGAGAGTAAACGTTTTTTTAAGACACCAACCGTGATGTTCAATAGCTTACCCTGTCACCCCGTTTAACCACGTCGCGTAACGATTTGTAGATCGGCCGGGCTACCGCAACGTCAGCCTCGACCCGTTCAACGATCATACGGCCGAGATATTGTGCCCCGCGCATAACATTAAGCGAATCCCCTTCGACAATCCCCTGATCGCTGCCGGCAGACACCACCACAAAGTTGAATTCCTTGTTGACATCAAGGACCTTCGCGTCGATGGGCTCATGGATACGCCGTGATTCGACCACGAGAGGCTCAAGCCTCAGCGCCCCTTGTGCCTCCGTCCCCTGCCCCTCCGGCTCAAGGTCCCGGGCCCGCGAGCCGTCCCTGGGGCGCGCCATTTCCGCCCGGAACGCCTCGATCTTTGCCTCGAGTTTTGCTATCGCGGCGTCTTTCTCCGCCAGGGCGTCCTTGAATCCCTTTTCTTTTTTCGCCATCTTATCGCGGGCTGTAAGAAGGGTATGCCCCATCTTCCTGATATCGTCCGCCATCTTCCTGGCCTGCGCTTCATAACCGGTCAGGGCGGATGCAAGATTTTCTTTTTCGGCCTGCACTGCTTTAAGATCAGCTTCCAGGGCGCTCTTTTCCCCGGCGACCTTGGTTATCATCCCTTCCATGGTCGTCACCTGTCCCTTAAGGGAAACTAGGTTAGCTTGTTGAGCTTTTGAAACGTCCATCAGATACTTGACGGCACAGGCAGCAATTATCACGGCAAGAATACCAACGATATGTATCACTTTATCGATATCGGGTTTCATGAATGCTCCTTTAAGAGAAAAAAAGCCCTGTACGTTTGCACCACATCCAGGGCAATATCACTTTCCATGACCACCGCTGATATATTAAATACCATAATAGTGTAGTTTTCTTAGCACAAAGTATATCATTATTAAATCACAAAAGCAAGTAGCACTGATATAAATATTTTTATGCCACCGGCACCGAAAAAATTTGGCAATAAAAAAAAATGTGGTATACTTGAAGAGATGTATACAGCGGATAAAAACAAATTATTCCGGGTCACTTTAACGTGCGTTTTTTTTCTTACCCTGTCTTCATTGTCGGCGATCGGGCAAAATCATATACATGAATTCGATGCCGTGCGCACCGCGATCATCTCGCAGGGCAATCAGCTCCCGGAGTGTATAAAAAAGGCGGCCTCGAACAACGACATACGAACGCTCGAACGGATATATGAGCTCAATACGTCGCTTCTGACAACGATCGAATCATATTTCAGGATGCTTAAGATCGTCGTTTCGTCGGAAAGGGAGATCAATAAAAACGTCGTCGACACACTGAACGGGTGGCTTCTGTTTATACAGAAACAATGTGTCTACGATATCGAATATCTTGACAGTACCCTGCCTGAGACCAAGGATACCATGGTATCATCCCAGATAAAAACATCCCTTACCAGCATCAAAAAACTTTCCACGGCCATCGATAAAGCCATCAAAGAGAATATCGATCTCGTGAAATAAAACCCGGTTCTAATGCGCGTCGCGCGCTTCCTCAAGCTTCTCCTTCACCGTCCCCAATGAAGTGCTCGGGGCTAACGGGCCGTGAAGCGGTATAGTATCGAGAGCCATACGGGCGCTCTGCGGAATAAGCGGCGCTTGCTTCACTGCCTCGGATGGAACATTCGCATGTTTCTGCATTTTCATGACGATGATACCGTCGATCATCGAAACAAGCGCGCCGGTATCCTCCCGGGCTTCCATAAGCGATGCCTGTTTCTGTTCAAGTCTGTGGACGTATTTTTCTGACCCGACGATAGCCACATCAGCCGGAAAAAGGGGTGTCATATCAATATAAGATGATACCATCACCAGGAGGACCGTGAGGGTGAGTAATTTTTCTGTCACGAATGTAATTTTACTGTAACAAGAAAACATGTTAGACTTCCCCCATTTGATTTAGTATCTTTATAAAACTTTTAAATAAGCTCCATTAAAAATAAATCCTACTAAAGGATTTGTGCTCACATATCTGTCACTTGAAGTATATCATACGGGAAAAATGAACGCAAGAAATAACAACTGGCTATTTTATACCTTAACTTTTCGGCCTAAAATATGTGGAATTACGAGGATTATTGCGCATAGGATATAGCATTCTGCCATGTTCAGTAAGGAAAAATCCTTCACCGGGAAGCATGCCCCAGGCACTTTTAGTAATAGGGTCAGGGCCTCAATAAGCACCTTATCGACAAGCCAAATAGCCTCAAAAACACACAGCGCAAAAAGCGGCATACCTATGCCTAGTATGAGTACCCCCATCCCCAACCCCAGTAAAATGAACGAAAGCGGGACTGCAATAAGGTTCGCCAGGAGCGTTATCGGCGCGATGGTCTTAAAATAATACGCGATAACAGGAAAAACGCCGAGCCATACGCTGGCTGAAACGGAAAAAGACCCGGCAATAAACCGCCTTATACCGCGCGATCCTTTTACCCCAAACCACGTATCGGTGACCGGCACGCACCATATAAGCGATGCGACACAGAGATACGACAGGACAAAGCCGGCATCGAAAATATAATGAGGATTGATGGCCAACAGCACAATGAGCGAACAGCTGAAAACGTTGACGATCGGTGTCCGGCGCGCCGCTAATACGCCCATTAATATGATCGACGCCATGATAACCGAACGCCATAGCGACGCGACATCCCCCACCATCATCCCGTACAAAAAGATCAAGATCATCGTCAAGGCGTACGCCCATCGCCGCGGCAGCCGGATAAAGGCAAATAGTGTCAGGAAAATAAAAATGACCACGGTAAAATGCAGGCCGCTGATCGCAATAATATGGAGCGTCCCTGTCCTTAAAAATATGTCATTGGTTGCATCGTCTATGTATTGACGCTCGCCTAAAAGCATGCCGGCAAGGATAGCGGCATGCGGAGGCTCGAGATTCAGGACAATAAAATCCCGGCAGCGATTTTTGAGCTCATATAAGGACCGGCGTAATTTCGTATACGGATGGAGCGGTCCCGGTAACCGTTCGATGAGCATATTCGTGCGCACCTTGCCGATCGCGTAGATATTTTTTTTGGCCAGATAAAACCGGTAATCAAACGAGCTATCCGGACGTTTTGCCGGAGGCATCCCCAGCGACATCGGAATGAGCACACGGTCGCCGTACGACAGATCGTTCCGGCCGGCAGCAAGGGCTTTGACCAGGATAAGGCCGGTCACGCTCTTCGGGCCCTCCCGGGTTTGAAAGGCCTCGGCAGAAAGCACGAATTGGCTGGACGGATGCGACATCCCCTTGCGGGAGAATACCGGGTTGGTCACGACCTTACCCTCGACGAGAACAGGCACCGCCTGTTCGCCGGCAACGGACCGTATATGGTTGGCCGGGAGATCGTTATACGAGAGTATCCTTATCATGCCGGCAAGGAACACGACCGCTAAAAGAGCGCCTGATGAAAGTACCGCCGGGCGCATAAAAACAAAGAATGACGCTATGAGGCCGCACAGCGCAAGATACACGACCAGCCGTGGCGGGTGACCGGCAGGAATAAAGGCCCCGGCGATAATCCCCAGCAGCAATAAAAGTGCGACGGAAAAAAGAGGGTTCTTCATCGGGAGGCGCCGGAAACGGTTATCTCGTCTTTTATTTTTGCAAACGTGGCCTTGCCGATGCCTTTTACTTTCATGATATCCTCTTTTTTTATGTAGAGGCCGTCGGACCGGCGGTACAGGACGATGCGTTCTGCCGTGACCGGGCCGATCCCGCGGAGCGCCATAAGCTCGGTTGCGGAAGCAGTATTGATATTTATCTCGGGAGACCGGACCGTTACCGGGACAGGGTCCCGGACATGGGAGATGCGCCAGGCGACATGCGTTTTATACGTGTGCACTAACGCGCCGACGATAATGGCGCCGGCCAAACCGACAATAATGATCTTTTCGTTCTTAGTGAAGGTAAGCATTTACCTATTTGACTATCAGATTGACAAGCCGGTGCGGGATGATGATCCATTTCTGGAGTGTTTTATTCTCGAGCCATTTCCGTATTTTTTCGTCGGCAAGAACGGTTTTTTTCAATTCCTCCTCGCCGATCGCAGGCGTAACCGTGACCGTTAAGCGGAGCTTGCCGTTCACCTGTACCGGCAGGGTAACCGTCTCATCAAGGATGAAACGCCGGTCATATGCAGGCCATGGTTCTTTCAATATGCTGGGGCTGTGGCCGAGTTTCTGCCACATCTCTTCGGCGAGGTGCGGGACGAACGGCGACAAAAGGAGGACCGTTGTCTTGACAGCCGGGGCAATGTCCCCGGCGTCATCCCGGGACATAGCCGCGTAGATCTCGTTGACCAGTTCCATGATCGCGCTTATCGCGGTATTAAAATGAAATCCGCCGTCCAGGTCATCGGTCACCTTCTTAATGGTCTGATGCATCTTACGCATGAGCGGCGTTACCGACTCCGGGCCTTGCCCGTTGACCGGACCCTTTGCCTCCGCGGGGCTTTCCGCCAGGCGCCAGACCCTCCTCAAAAACCGGTAAGCGCCCTCGACCCCGCGGTCAGACCACTCAGCATCTTTTTCAGGCGGCCCGATGAAAAGCGTATAAAGCCTGACGGTATCGGCGCCGTATTCCTCTATCAGGTCGTCGGGGCTTACGACATTACCTTTAGATTTTGACATCTTGGCGCCGTCCTTGATGATCATACCCTGGGTAAAGAGATTGTGAAAAGGCTCATCGAAACCGATCAGTTTCAGGTCATACAGGACCTTGGTAATGAACCGGGAATATAAAAGGTGCAGGATCGCGTGCTCAACGCCGCCGATGTACTGGTCGACGGGCAGCCACCGGTCGACATCGGCCTTTTCAAATGCCTTCTGATCGAGCCGTGGAGAGATATAGCGTAAAAAATACCAGCTAGAATCGACAAAGGTGTCCATGGTATCGAACTCCCGCCGGGCCTTGCCATTACATACCGGACAAACGGTATCCGCGAACGAGCCCACCGACTTGAGCGGCGATTCGCCCGTAGGTTTAAACTCGACGGTTTCAGGGAGAAGTACCGGCAGGTCTTTTTCGGGGACCGGAACGATACCGCACCGGTCGCAATAGATCATCGGGATAGGCGCCCCCCAGTAACGCTGGCGGGAGATGAGCCAATCGCGAAGTTTGAAATGGACGCTTCTTTTGCCGATGCCTTTCTCTTCCATAAAGAGCGCTATCTTTTCCATGGCGACACGGTTCGAAAGGCCGTTAAACTCGCCCGAGTTCACCATGATACCGTCCCTGACATACGCCTCTTTCATGAGCTCGGCATCGAGGGGGAATTTCGGATCGTCGATAACGACCGTGACCGGGAGGCCGTATTTTCTGGCAAATTCGAAATCACGCTGGTCGTGGCTCGGCACTGCCATGACGGCGCCGGTACCGTACTCCATAAGGACATAATTGGCGATCCAGAGCGGTATTTTCCTGTTATTAACCGGATTGATCACATAACGGCCGGTAAAGATCCCTTTTTTATCGACGTTCTCGTCAGAGCGTTTGATCCTCGACTCATCGCGCACCGATTTAACAAAGGACAGGATCCCGGCCTTGTCCGGCATATCCTTGATCAGCTCATTGATCAGCGGATGTTCGGGCGCCAGCACCATGTAGTTGGCGCCGAAAATGGTATCGACTCTCGTCGTAAAGCACGTAAGGCATTTATCGCTGTCGGCGATCTTAAAGTTGATATTGACGCCCTCGCTTTTGCCGATCCAGTTTGACTGCATGGTCTTTACGCGCTCGGGCCAGTGCTCCAGTTTAGCAAGGTCCTGTAAAAGCCTGTCCGCATAGTCGGTGATCTTAAAGAACCATTGTTCCAGGTCTTTCTGCGTGACCGGTGTATCGCACCGCTCACAGCCGCCCTGGACGACCTGTTCGTTGGCGAGCACGGTCTGGCACGAAGGGCACCAATTCACGAACGCCTTTTTCCGGTACGCCAGCCCTTTTTCGTAAAGCTTAAGGAATATCCACTGTGTCCACTTATAGTATTCCGGCAGGCACGAAATAACCTGGCGCGACCAGGCATAACATACACCCCAGGCATCGAGTTGCCGCTTCATGGTAGCAATGTTCCTGAGGGTCGAGGTCCTTGGGTGGAGGCCTCCTTTAATAGCGGCATTTTCGGCCGGCAGGCCGAAGGCGTCGAAGCCCATGGGGGTAAGGACATTGAACCCCCTCATTTTCTTGTAACGGACGACGACGTCTCCAATAATATAGTTCCTGCCGTGGCCGACATGGAGGGCTGCGGACGGATACGGGAACATCATAAGGCAGTAATACTTATTTTTGGTATCCTTGATGTCCGGCTCGAACAGGCCCTGCTCAAGCCAATAAGCCTGCCATTTCTTCTCTATTTCGGTAAATGGATATGCTTGTTCCATATAATTCCGTAAAATGGTGCCGAAGGTGGGACTTGAACCCACATGACCTTACGATCATCGGTTTTTGAGACCGACGCGTATGCCAGTTCCGCCACTTCGGCGTGTTTGCTACAATTTTTGCCATGCTTTGATTTCAGGGCATCTTGACTGTTCGCTATTATATCATAGAACGTGCCGACTTCAATTATTTTCCTTGTGATTTCCGACGATTTTGCTATAATCTACAGTACAAATGGGGCAGTAGCTCAGCTGGAAGAGTACCTGAATGGCATTCAGGGGGTCGAGGGTTCGAACCCCTTCTGCTCCACCACAAAAACCGTATAATTTTTAGCCCTCGTTATACTCAAGACGAAAAATTATACGAATCGCCACACATCCGGCATGCGGCTCACCGAACGCTCAAAGGCATGGACTATAACGGGATCGAACTGGGTCCCGGCGCAATGGACGATCTCCATGACGGCTTCCTTGGCCGACACCCCCCGCCGGTAAGGGCGGTCTGTGGTAAGCGAATCATACGTATCCGCGATGGCAATGATCTTCCCTTCGAGCGAAATCTTTTTCCCTTTCAGGCCATGGGGATAGCCTTTACCGTCGAACCGTTCATGATGTTCCCTGATGCCCCTGATGATAAGCGGCGTACTGATAACTTCATGCACGATCCTGGTGCCGATGACAGGATGTTCGCGGATCTTCTTGAGCTCGTCGTCGTTCAACGCGCCGTCCTTTGAAAGGACGTTATCGCGTATGCCGATCTTGCCGACATCATGCAAGAGCCCCGCCAGCTTGATGTTTTCGATAAAACGCACTGTGCACGAAAGCGCGGTGCTGATCGCCACCGCATAGGCCGATACCCGTTCCGAATGGCCGTGGGTATACGGATCGCGCGCATCGATCGCGGCCGCAAGGCTGGCAACGGTCCTGACATACTGGTCCTTCAGGTTTTTATAAAGTTGCGCATTGAGCAGCGCGACCGCAACCTGATTGGAAAGCGTATACAGTAAGTGCTTATCGGCGTCGGTAAAACGGGTCCCCGCCTTTTTACTGTTACAGACAATAAGGCTCCCTATGACCTTGTTTTTTTTAATGAGGGGCACCGCGATAAAGGCGCCGAGCGGAAAATCGCTGCGCGTTTCGTTCACCACCATGGCCCTGCCGGTCTTGACCAGTTCCGCGTTTATCTTTTCCCACCCCAAGAGGATGGTAAGATTTTCGAGCTGGTTGGATTTAAATCCCAGGGCGCCGATCGGGATAAGCTGCCGCGAACGGTCATCAAGGATAAAGAGCGTGCTGTAATCGGTCGCAAGGAACGACTTCGCCTGCTGCAAAATCGCCCTGGTGACCTGGTCGATATCGAGCGAAGAGGAGACCTTACGGCTCACCTCAAGAAGCACCTGGAGTATGTCTTTTTCATGGCGATAGCGTTTCATCATTTCTCCATACTATCATAGGAACTGAAAACATGATATTGCTGATTATCACAATACCCGGATCGCGATCACCGTGATATCGTCATGCTGGGACGCGCCTTCGAACCGTTTCACGGCATCGTGCACCGCATTAACGATGGCCTCACACGAGGAATCCCTCATTTTACTGACGATCTCGACCATGCGGTCGGTGCCGAACATCTCCTGCCGGCTATCCATCGCCTCGGTCACACCGTCCGTATATAAAATAAAAAGATCTCCAGGGCAAAGATCCATGACCGTATCCGAAAATACGCAGTCCATAAGCCCCAGGGGCATGCCATCCTTGGAATCCAAAAGCCGGGCATCCTTCTCGCCGGCCCTCACCATGACGATCGGCAGGTGGCCGCCCAGGGAATACGTCATACGTTTCTCTTCGACATCGAAAATAAGGTACGCGACCGTAACAAAGAGGTTCGTCCCTCCTTCTTCGGAAAGGACCTTATTGACCATAGCCAACGTTGTCGCCGGCGAACCTTCCTTCGCGCAGGGCTTGAAATCGCTGACAACCTTCGCCATGTAAAGCGCCGCCGGTACTCCTTTACCTGAGACGTCGCCGACCATCACGCCCGCCCTCTTGTCCGTGATCTGCACGAAATCGTAAAGGTCTCCTCCCACCTGCCGCGCCGTCATCATCTTTGCCTCGATCATGATCCCCTTGACATCCGGTTTTATCTTGGGCAAAAAACTTTCCTGTATTTTTTTGGCGATCGTAAGCTCTTTTTCCAGGAGTTCGCGTTTACGCATCTCGCTTATATAATGCGCGAAGGTCAGCCCCAGATAAGAAAGGATGATGACCAGTACCGGGTAGAAGACGTCGATCCATACCCCGAATGCGGTAAAGGCAACGACACTGACCGCCCCGACGGCGGCTATAACGCCGGCTACGAATATCAGGCCCTGCCGTTTGCGGCTGGCGAACGTTATGACGGCAGTCAGGGCCATCAGGAAAAGCAGTATAAGGCAATTGGCCTCTTTACCCGCCCGCCAGATAAAGGAGCGGTTTAAAATGCCGTTAAGGAGGCTCGCATGAAGGCCCACGCCGGGATAAAGCGCTTCGAACGGCGACGGGTGCGCGTCCGGCGCTGCCGTAGCCGTAATACCGATAAAACAAACGGCGTCCTTAAACTCGCTCAGTCGCACAGCCCCCTGCGCCTCGCCCTTCATGGACGCCACGTACGATGTCAGGACATCGACATAGGAATAATGCCTGAAGGTCTCGACCCACGGCCCGGGGAAATTAATGATGATATTGGATTCAAGGTCCAGCGGGATGCGCAGGTCTTTCCTGAGCTGGACGTATTTACCGGGGACTATCTTTACGGTCTCCAGCGGTATGCCGAGATAATCAAGCGCGGCCTTGAATGCCATGTGCGGATAGTCGGCTTCCCCATACCTGATAAAGGGGGGTATCCTGCGGAATTTCCCGTCCATGTCGGGCACGATATTGATATGTCCTGTCCCTTTCGCGACCGCGGCCAGCCTGTCCAGGAGGGGGGCATCATAACTGTCGGCAGACGGAAGCGCATATTCCCTGCTGGCCAGGGCGGTAAAAACGTAGGGCAGGTATACGTTGCCTGCCTGCCGGACCGCTTCGCCAAATTCCTGGTCCCCGTCTTTCGGCTCACTGAAAAACACATCGAAGATAATGGCCTTGGCGCCGGCCTCCTTCAACACCTGGACCATCAGGGCATGATACTTCCGGTCGAACGGCCAGCTCCCGAGTTTTCTGATCGAATCGTCGGATATCTCGACAAATACGATCTTGTCGCTTGTTTTTAAGACCGGCCGCAGTTTGTAGCGCAGATCGAAAAGATGCAGCTCAAAGATGTCGAATGACCTGTTATAGGAAACAAGGAGAACGAGGATGATAATGATGAAAAGAACTGTGATGCGGATTACCGCAGGCGTCAGATGAATTTTTTTCATCAAAAAAAGGGCATTTGCCGTTTAAAGGGAATTATTCCTTCCCCTTCATGAGAAGTTTCCAGGGATGTTTCTTGATATCATCGGAAAATTCGGTAAAATTCACCGATGTCGACTCAAGATTGGCGATGATATTATTGATCTTCTGTTTATTATCGCTGACGGTCCCGTTCAGGTTCTTGGCCAACTCGCCCACTTCGTTCATGGCGCCCTGGATGCTCTTGCCGGTCTCGTCGATAGTCTTGCCCAGCCCTTTCAGCTCGCCGAGCGCGGCGTCAAGGTTCTTCGCGATCGAATCGGCCTTTTTCATGAGCTCTCTCAGCTCTATCGGGTCTTCGCTCGGGACCGTGCTGCCCGGTTCGACGAATGCGGCGTCAGGCGTCCCCGACGTGATGCCGATAAACGCGTCGCCGATGAACCCGGACGTGCTTATGTACGCAATGGAATCGGTACGTACCTTGGCGCTCTTAAGGAGAGACAGCACCAGCTCTATCTTGGTGCCCTTATCATAAACAAAGGTCACCGTATCGACCTTGCCGACCTCGATACCGGAGAGGGACACGATGGAATTCGGTCTGATGCCGCCGGCATAATTAAAACTGGTCTTGAGCTGATAGGTATCGGAGGGTTTTATCTTATGCGTCTTCATCCAAAAGATCGATCCGGCGCCGATGGCAAGAAGTATGAAGATGCCTATTTTAAGCTCATTGGTAAATTTTTTCATTATAACCTCCGTCGTATTTAGCGGTTAGCGTATAGCAGTTAGCGGTTAGGGGAAAAACTCCACTTTAATTATCCAACCGCTAATCGCTAACCGCTATACGCTGCACCTCTGTTTTGACTCTGATCTACGCCGTTAACGTCTCCAGATAATCGTCTTTCTGCTGGAAAAACTTGATAGGCCCGTCCGGGCTTCCCGAAACAAATTGCTGCACATAGGGGTTTTTCGAATTCCTGATCTCGTCCCGCGTCCCGACCTCGACGACCCTGCCCTCATAGAGCATGGCGATCCGGTCGGCGATCCTGAAGACGCTGTTCATATCATGGGTTACAACGACGCTGGTCACCGAAAGGGCTTTCGACAGGTCGACGATCAGCTTGTCCATGACGGCAGTCACGATCGGATCGAGACCCGCCGTCGGCTCGTCGTAAAAGACGATCTCGGGGTCCATCGCGAACGCCCGGGATATCCCGACCCGTTTTTTCATGCCGCCGGAAAGCTGGCTCGGCATAAGATTCTCGAATCCCCTCAGCCCCACCAGTTCCAGTTTCATCTTCACCATGATGCTGATAACATTCGGGTCAAGCTTGGTGTGTTCCCGAAGAGGCAGGCTCACATTTTCGCCGACGGTCATGGAATCAAAAAGCGCCGACCCCTGGTAGGACATGCCGATCTTCTTGCGGATGGGATCCATCTGGTCTTCATTAAGTTTCGATATATCCTGTCCCAGGAGATAAACGCTGCCTTCGTCAGGGGTAAGCGCGCCTATGAGATGCCTGAGGAGCGTCGACTTGCCGCATCCCGACCCGCCCATGATAACGAATATCTCGCCCTTGTGGATATCCAGATTGATACCGCTTAATATCTGGCGGTCGCCGAATTTTTTCTTAAGGTCTATTACCCGGATGACCGGCTCTTGTTTTTCCATAAGCTGCCTCTAGTTCAACTCCCCCGTTAAATTTGCGAAGCAAAGGTAACGGGGGAGTTCTATATATTCGAAAAATAGAATATCCCCGTCAAGATACAGTCAAATAATATGATCAGCACAAAACTCGTCACGACGCTCGTCGTCGTCGCGCGGCCGACGCCCTCGGCCCCGCCTTTTGTCGTAAGCCCCATATAACAGCCGATGATCGAGATGATGACCCCGAACGTAAAACTTTTGATAAGCCCGGTCGAGACGTCCTTCCAGGTCATGAAATTGAACGAGAAATCGATATACCGGTAGGGATTCAGTCCCATGTTATAAACACCGACGAGGAATCCGCCGATAACGCCTATGATATCGCTCAAGATGGTCAGACACGGCAGCATCACGATAAGCGCCAGGAACCGCGGCACCACAAGGAACCTGACCGGGTTCAGGGCCATGGTCTCGAGGGCCTCGATCTGTTCGGATACCTTCATGCTCCCGATCTCGGCCGTGATCGCGGCGCCGACCCTGCCGGCAACGACCAGGGCGGTCAGGACCGGCCCGAGTTCGCGCGCTATACTTACGCTTACCATAGCTGCGACGTAGATCGTTGCGCCGAATTTGTTCAGCTGATAAGCGCTCTGCATGGCTATAACGATGCCGGTAAAAAATGCCACGAAAAAGACTATCACAAACGATTGGATACCCGCGAAGACCATCTGTTCCGATATGCCTTCGCGTTTGGGGAATTTCCTCTTGAAAGGGCCGATGATGATCCAGGCGACCGTATCCCATAAGAGCCCGAATACGTCGACGATATGCCGATAGGTCGTCGTTACCACACCGCCGATAGCTTCTACAAAATTCATATGTTCTCCGCGTTACGGTATATCAGGCAAATGATGTGACCGCATCGCCCTCAGCAGGCGCTATTTCGAACAACCGGTCCAGCTTGGTGATCTCGAAAAGGCTCTTTATTTTCGGGGACATGGTGCAGAGCTTGAGCTTTCCGCCGTAGGCGCGGATATTTTTGAGAAACTCAACCAGGGTAGCCAGTCCCGACGAATCCACATAATTGACGCTTTGAAAGTTCACCAGCACTTTGGGTTTTTTGCCCTGGATCACCCTGTCAAAGGTCTTTTTGATGTCAGGCGCCGTATTGATATCTATGTCGCCCGTCACATAACAGATGGTAACGGTATTCTTATCCTCGACTTTTATCTGCATGGGTCCCTCCTGAAAAATTTGTCTTACGCAAGGGCCTTTTCCATCGTGACGCTGTTGCCTCTTGCATTATAGTGCACTTTATCCATAAGCTTATACATAAGATAAACGCCGCGTCCGCTTTCTTTGAAAAGGTTATCCGCATGCGTCGGATCAGGCAGATTGGCAGGGTGAAATCCGGTACCCCTGTCCTCGACCACAATAATTATTTTATTATCGGCGATATCGTATGAAATGTCAACTGGCAAATTCGGTTCGGACTTGTTCCCGTGGACAATGGCATTGCGCACGGCCTCTTCGACACAAAGCTTTATGTCGAAAAGGATATCCCGGTGGGCATCCTTTTTTTTAGACAGGATAAAATTGACAATATCGGCGCTCGCGTGCCTGATGCTGTCTGTTTCGCTCTTCATTTGCGTTGTTACCATACGTGTATATCCTTTCCGTTTTTGTTATTCGGAAAAAACGCCGATGCCCCTGAATTTCGCATACCGCTTCTCGATAAGCTCGTTCGGCGAATATTTCATTATCTCCGCCAGCGATTCTTTCAATACCTTACGGAGGTTTTCAGCCGTTCTTGCCGGGTCGCGATGGGCGCCGCCCACCGGCTCTTCGACGATCCCGTCGATAATGCCCAGCCCCATAAGGTCCGCCGCGGTCAATTTCAAGGCGGCGGCGGCATCGGGGGATTTTCCCCGTTCTTTCCAGAGTATCGCCGCGCATCCCTCAGGCGAGATGACCGAATAATACGCGTTCTGCATCACATAGATCTTGTCCGTAACCCCGATCCCCAGGGCGCCGCCGGACCCTCCCTCGCCTATGACCACGTTTATAATAGGTGTAGCCAAAAGCGTCATCTCGCGCAGGTTGAATGCGATGGCTTCAGCCTGTCCCCGCTCTTCGGCCCCGATGCCCGGGTACGCGCCGGGTGTGTCGATAAAAATAATGACCGGCAGGCCGTACTTTTCCGCCATTCTCATGATACGCAAGGCCTTCCGGTAGCCTTCGGGATGCGCACAGCCGAAATTCCTGACCAGGTTTTCCTTGGTATCACGGCCCTTTTGATGGCCGATGACCATCACATTCTTCCCTTCGAATTTCGCCAGCCCGCATACGATAGCCTTGTCATCGCCGAAATGCCGGTCGCCGTGAAGCTCGATAAAATCATTCATGATAAGCGCGATATAGTCCAGGGTATACGGCCGTTTGGGATGGCGGGCAAGCTGGACACGCTGCCAGGGCGTAAGGTTCCCGAATACGTCCCGTTTCAGTTTTTCCAGGCGCGCCTCGAGCTTTTTGATCTCATCGGAAAGGTCGATCTCCTCGCGCGCGGTGAACGATTTGAGTTCGACTATTTTCCGCTCGAGCTCCAGTATAGGTTTTTCAAAATCCAGCCCGATCTCCTTCATTACGCATTATCTCCTTTAGTCTTCGATCGTAACTTCTGTCCCGCTGGGGACGATGGTATAGAGTTCCTCGACATCGCTATTCACCATACGGACGCATCCGCGCGTCACCTGTCTGCCGATACTCTCCGGTTCTTTGGTCCCGTGGATGCCGTATCCTTCCTTCGATAACCCCATCCACCGCGTGCCGAGCTCGTAGTCGGAACTGTCCGGCTTGACCACCGCCCCTATCTTGTACCAGAGAGGGCTGGTCAATTTTTCCTCGATCGTGAATGTCCCCGTCGGCGTCGAGTTATTGGTCCCGGTCGATACCGTATACGTCTTTATTATCTCGCCGTCCCGTTTAAGAAAAAGGATATTCTGCGATTTATCGACCAGGATCGTGAATTTGGACGGTGTGATCTTAAGCGTACGGCCCGGGATGATGACATCTCCCTTGAGCCTGTTCGCGGCCTTGATAAGATCGATCGTCGTGCCGTACTGTTTGGCTATCCTGGTCAGGTTATCGCCCGGCTTTATGGTATATTCGACATCACCCTTGGTTATAACAGGAGACAAAAGAAGGCTGATGTTGATATCCTCGTATTTCTTCTGTATCTCCTGGACATTGCTTGCCGACGGAAAAAGTTCCATATACTGCTTATACTGCGTCTGGGCCTTGTCCGGAACACCTTCCGCCTCAAAGATTGCGGCCAGAGAAAGAAGCGCATCCTCGGTCATGGTATCGACCGCGCTATCCTTGACGACATATTCGAACGCCTTCTGCGCCGTATCAAATTCGTTATTAAGGTACTGCTGCTTGGCGTATTTATACACGGTATCGCGCTGTTTCGCGGTCATGGTTATTTTTCTGGCGGCCTTCGCTTTCAAAACCAGATATCTGACCGCCCCGAAACCGATAAGGGCCGCAAGCGTTACGATAACCGCCGTCAGGATGATTTTTTTGTTCATGTCAAATAGAATATCGTGACCACGACTATGCCGATAATCATACCGACGAATATCTGTATCGGCGTATGCCCCAGGAGCTCTTTAAGCCTGTCTTCCTGTATCTTCTTCTTCCAATATATATCATCCAGTATCTTATTCAGTATTTCCGCCTGTTTACCGGCCGAGCGGCGCACCCCCTGGGCATCAGACACGACAATGACAGCCAGAACGATCGTAAGCACAAAAAGCGGCGAATTAATGCCGTATTCATACGCGAAGGCCGCTGCGAGACCGCCGACGGCAGCGGCGTGGGAACTGGGCATGCCGCCGGTTCCGACAAACCACTTGAAATTAAAACGCCGTTCGCGGACTATGCCGATGGCGACCTTGATCGTCTGGGCAATAAACCACGATGTGAACACACTGATAAATGTGAGGTTAGTCTCTATAACGTCATGCGGGGCCATAAGTGACACTATTATAATATGATACTACGACAGGCGCAATAGGATTTTTTATATACTGCCCCTCTGTCATTCTGACCGAGCGGGCTATCGATGCCGTCAGGCGAGCACGTGAAGGATCTCATATGGATCCTTTTATGACTTTATGAGGGAAAGCGCCTCGGAGCGGGTCTTCTGGTTCGCCCTGAAGATCCCGCGCACAGCGCTCGTGACGGTCATGATCCCGGGTTTCTTGATCCCGCGCATGGACATGCAAAGGTGCTCTGCCTCAACTACGACCATGACGCCTTTGGGCCGCAATTTTTTCATGACGCAATCGGCGATCTCGGTCGTCAGGCGTTCCTGGACCTGAAGACGGCGGGAATAGATATCGACCACGCGCGCCAGTTTGCTCAAGCCCGTAACCCTGTTCCCGTCCGGGATATAGGCGACGTGGGCCCTGCCGATGAACGGGACCATGTGGTGTTCGCAGATGGAATAGAGCGGTATGCCTTTCAACAAAATGATCTCGTCATGCTCTTTTTCGAATATGACCTCAAGCTCGGTCTCCGGGTTTTTTTTCATGCCGCCCAGGATCTCCTCATACATGCGCGCTACGCGCGCCGGCGTATCTTTAATGCCGGGCCGGTCCGTCTTCTCGCCGACGGCAGCGAGTATCTCTTTAACCGCTTTTTCTATTCTTTTTTTATCCATTACTAACCTCCTATTCAACTCCCCCACCCTCCCCCTCTTTAGTAAAGAGGGGGAACGGGGAAGTTATTATCTCTGTTATTTACCTATACAAAACTTTGCAAAGATGCGATCAAGGATGTTCACATCGACCGCCTCGCCGGTCACCTTCCCAAGCTCAAAAACCGCCTGCCTGATATCAACGGCTAAAAGCTCCCGCTGCCCGCCGTGCTTGAGAAGGGAACAGGCGTCATGCACGCTTTTCAGCGCCGCGCGCACGCATGCCGCCTGGCGTATACTGGTAATGAAATCATGTTCCGGCATATGAACCTTCCCCTGCCATATCATGGCCGACAGCTTCTGCTCGAGGACTGCGATATTTTTCCGCTCTTTGGCCGATACCGGAACGATGTCCCGGCCGGCCAGGGACGGTATGGCCTCAGGATGAAGTTTACGTTTAAGGTCGCATTTATTCGCTACGGTAATTATGCGCCCCTGCGGCAGAAGCTTTATGATCGATAGATCATTATCATCGAACGGCCGGCTAAAGTCGAGCATAAAAATAATAATATCGGCTTTTTTTATATACTCCCTGCTTTTCCGGATACCGATCTTCTCGATAACGTTCCTGGACGGCTGGATGCCGGCCGTATCCACAAGCCTGACCGGGACACCGCCGATAGCGATGACATCCTCGATCACATCGCGGGTCGTCCCCGGGACCGGGGTAACGATCGCGCGGTTACGTTTAAGGAACGCATTCAAAAGCGACGATTTTCCGACATTCGGTTTGCCGCAGATAACGCACGTAATGCCCTCCTGGATCATGCGGCCGGTATCGGCTGCCGCCACGATATCATCTAATCTGTTTCTGACCTTCCCGACCTTCGCGAGAAGACGGGCATCGGAATCCGCGGGTACCTGGTGTTCTTCCTGAAAGTCGATATCGGCCTCAATTACCCGAAGGATATCCATAAGAGCGGCCCGTAACTTTTTGATCCCCCGGGAAAAATCGCCCTCAAGGTGCGAAAGCGCGACACGAAAAGCAGCCTCTGTCTTTGCCCGTATGACATCCTGGACGCCTTCTGCCTGCGCAAGGTCGATCCGGCCGTTCAAAAATGCCCTTTTGGTGAATTCGCCGGGATCGGCCGGCCTGGCGCCGCGGTGCACGGCCTCTTCCATGACTTTTTTAAGCGGCACGATACCGCCGTGACAACTTATCTCGACGACATCTTCGCGGGTGTAGGTGCGGGGGCCGCGCATGAGCGTGAGTAGAACCTCGTCGATAATACCATATCTCCTGGTTCGCGCATCGTGCATCGCAGGCCGTATATCGATTCCTTTATGAACATTCCGATAACGCACGATGTGTCCGTAATGCACCGTATGCGACTTAAATCCTGATATTTTATTACCGCTTTTGGGTACGAACATTTTTTGAGCGATCGCGACGGCGCGGCTGCCGCTCAGGCGCACGATACCGATCGCGCCTTCGCCGACGGCGGTAGAGATTGCGACGATAGTATCTTTGTTATTGTGCATAGTAGTAAGTATTATACGCTGCGGAAATATTTTTGGCGAGCAGAATTTAAGGATCTGACGTTACCATCCGCAACACATCTGCCACAAGATAGAACGACCCGGTGATGACGATCGTTCCGTTCGGGCCGCCTATGCCCAGGGCTTTTTTATACGCATCACCTGGTTTGTTACTACGTAGGGGCACGGCATGCCGTGCCCCTACAAAAAAATATTTCCGCACCGCTGCCGGGTCCGCGGCCCGGGCAGAATCAGGGCGGGTAATTATGACCGTTTTGGCAAAGCGTTCGATCTCCCGAGCCATACCGGATATATCTTTTCCTTTCAGGAATCCGCATATTACAACCGCTTTCTTAACGCCGAAATTTCGGACAAGCGTCTTACGCAGAGCTTCCATGCTGGCAACATTATGCGCGGCGTCGACAATGACAAGGGGGTCGCGGCGAATGACCTCGCAACGGGCGCGTAAGGGCGACTGCCTCGCTCCGCGGGGCGAGCGCCGCGCCCCTACGTTTCGAATACCGCGCATGACCGCCGTCCGGGGGATCCGGTATCCCTGTTTTACCAACGCATCGATCACCCCGACAGCCAGGGCGCAGTTCGCGCGTTGGTGTTCTCCTGCTAAAGGAAGCCGGATATTTTTATAATTGCGGGCAAGGCCTTTGACGTCGAAAACCTCGCCTATCCATCGCATCGTGGCAGGGGCACGGCGCGCGCCTCTACAGACAATATCTTCGCCAACCACATACAACGGCGCCTTATTTTCCCGGCATGTTGCCCTGATAACGGAAAGCGCGTCTTTTTTCTGCACGGCGCTTATACAAACAGAACCGGGCTTGATAATACCTGCCTTCTCCCGGGCGATAGCTCTGAGACTATTCCCCAATACTTCGGTATGGTCGAAACTGATCGGGGTAATAGCCGAAACCAGCGGCGTTACCACATTGGTCGCGTCCAACCGTCCGCCCATCCCGACTTCCAATACGGCAAAATCGATCTTTTTCCGGGCAAAATGATTGAACGCGATACACGTATACACTTCAAAGAACGACGGCCGCAACGCTGGATCGACCGTTGATCGGTATTCCTCGACGCGCCGCGCAAAATCATTCCGGCTTATCATGGTACCGTCAACGCGGATCCGCTCCCTGATATCTAAAAGATGCGGTGATGTATAAAGGCCTGTTTTGTATCCTGCTCTGCTGAGGACGGAGGCAATGATGGCCGAGGTCGAACCTTTGCCCTTGGTACCGGTAATGTGGATCGTCTTAAAACGCCGGTGCGGGTTGCCGAAAAGCTCTACCAACCGCTCGATCCGGCAAAGATCATAAAACGGAATAGTACCCAGACAGCTTTGTTCGGTATCATAAAAAGAAGAGAGGTACTCAAGCGATTCGCGGTAGGTCATTAATGTTTAAAGTGACGCATCCCCGTAAACACCATTGCGATCCCGTATTTATTGCAGGCATTGACGACTTCGCCGTCCCGGATCGATCCCCCGGGCTGGATAATACAGGTGATGCCTGCCTTATGGGCATACTCGATGGAATCGTCTTTCGGAAAAAACGCGTCGCTGGCAAGGGCTGCGCCCTTGGCCCGCTGGCCGGCCTTGGTGGCTGCGATCATGACCGAATCGACGCGGGACATCTGGCCCGCGCCTATCCCGACGGTCGCGGTCCCCTGCGCCAGGACGATAGCGTTACTGCGCACATGTTTTACGACCTTCCAACCGAAATACAGGGATGCCATTTCCTGGACCGTCGGTTTTTTCTCGGTCACCAGTTTGAAATCCTTCATCATAAGGTCCTGGTCATCCCGGTCCTGGACCAGCATGCCGCCGGCGACCTTTTTAAAATCCTTTTCAGCAACGAACGTCGTTTTGAAATCCTTAAGTTCAACCGCGCGCAGGTTCTTCTTCTGCGCCAATACCGCCAATGCCGGCGTATCAAAGGACGGGGCAATAATGCATTCGACAAAGTCAGCTTCTTTCACGATCAATTCGGCTAGCGCCTTATCGACCAGACCGTTAAAACCGACGATCGAACCGAATGCGCTCATACGGTCGGTATCCAGCGCGTTCCGGTATGCCTCGGTAAGCGCCTTCCCCGTCGCTGCCCCGCAGGGATTGGTATGTTTGATGATCGCCGCCGCCGGTTCGTTGAATTCCCTGACCAGCTGAAGTGCGGCGTTCAGGTCAAGGATGTTATTGAACGACAGTTCCTTCCCCTGGAGTTGTTGAGCGGCGGTAATGCCGGCATGGCTGCCGCGCATCTTGTAAAAGGCGCCCCGTTGATGCGGATTTTCGCCGTAACGCAGGTCCTGGACCTTTTCGAGCGATACAGTGATCGTCGGGGGAAGGGCGCTCGAATCGGCCTGCCCTATCTTGTTCTTTAAAAACTCGCTGATCGCGCCGTCGTAACCGCTCGTCCGCTCGAACACCTGGACGGCAAGCCTGGCCAGCGTCGTCTCGTGAAGGCTCCCGCCATTCTCCGTCAGCTCTGTTATGATCTCGCTATAGTTTCGCGGGTCCGTAACGACGGCAACGTCGCGGTAATTCTTTGCCGCGCTCCGGAGCATCGACGGCCCGCCGATATCGATGTTTTCGATGGCGTCCTCAAGGGTCGCGCCTTCCTTTTCGATGGTCTTTTCGAACGGATACAGGTTCACGATCACCATATCGATCATGCCGATATTATGTCTTTTTGCCTCGTCCATATGGGCGGGATTCCGGCGCAGGGCCAGGAGCCCTCCGTGTATCTTGGGATGCAGCGTCTTCACCCTGCCGTCCATCATTTCCGGCAAGCCGGTATACTCGGAAATATCCTTGACCGGGACCTGCATAGCCTTGATCGCCTTCGCCGTCCCGCCGGTCGAAATTATCTCGACGCCGAATTTATGGAGGGTCTTGACCATATCCTCAAGCCCGGTTTTGTCGGAAACACTGATAAGTGCGCGTTTTATTCGCATACCAAACACCTCGTTTTAGCGGTTAGCGGATAGCGGTTAGCGATTAGTAAGTTGAGCAGAGAGTCTTCGCTTTTCCTATACGCTAACCGCTATACATTAAAATGAAACGTAATAATATCCCCGTCCTTGACGATATACTCTTTTCCCTCGAGACGCAGGACACCCTTGGTCTTGGCCTCGGCAAACGAGCCGTATTTTATGAAATCATCATACGCAACGATCTCGGCGCGGATAAACCCGCGCTCAAAATCAGTGTGGATCTTGCCTGCCGCCTGCGGCGCCGTCGATCCCCTCGGGACCGGCCAAGCCCTCACTTCCTCGCCTTTGTAAGAGCCGGTAAAAAAACACATAAGCCCGGCCAGATCGCGCGCGGTCTTAACGACCTTATCCGCGCAAAATTCAGTGATCCCGAGCTCTTTGGCAAAGGCGACCCGCTCCGACGGATCCAGCTCCTTGATCTCCGCCTCGACGCTGGCGCAGATACTGATAACGGCAACGCCGTGTTCCTTGCCGTAAACTTCGATCTCATGGCCGAGGCCGGAGGCAACCTGCGCTTCGTTCAGATTGGCCACCACGCAAACCGGTTTTTTGCTCAGGAATTGATAGCCGCCCAGCGCCTTATCCTCGTCCTTCGTGAACGATACCGACCGGACCGGCGCATTTTTATCAAGGGCCTCTTTTGCCTTCCTAAGGGCGGACCGCTCCAGCTCCTTATCCGGGGATGGCTTTGACTTAAGCTCTTTTTCCAGCGATTCGAGTTTCTTCTCTATGATCGCAAGGTCCGAGATCATGAACTCGATCTCCATGTCGTTTATATCTTTTTTATAGTCCCTGCCGGAAAAAACGCCTATGACATGGATGATCGTTTCGACATTTTTTATCTGGGAAAGGTTGAAGCCGGGCAGGTCGTTGAAAACAAACTCTTCCGGGGTGATCTTTTTAGGCTGAAATATCTCGGCGAGTTTGTTAAGCCTTTCATCTTTGATCTTCACGGTCCCCAGGAGCGGCTTGGTGAGGTCTTCGGCCCCGCGGCCGCCTGCGGAATAGTCAGTGACCGCCTTAAAGACCGTAGTCTTTCCGCTTCCGGGAAACCCGATAATGGCGAGTTTCATATCATCCACACTTCGAAAAGCCGCAGGAATGGCAGATGTTGCAGCCTTCCACCTGATAGAGCGCCGCTCCGCAGTCAGGGCATACGCCGACTATATTCCCCAATTTTTTCTGCACCGCCACGCCGGGCTCTTCATTGCCCGAAAAAACCTTGGGATACAGAGGCACGTCGTCTTTCATATCGCTCTTTTTTTCTTCCTTAGCCTTGATCAGCTGTTTCTCTACAACACGGGCGATGGCATCGCTGCAGGAGAAGATCCTGCCGCCTTTTTCCCAGCTTGGCGACGGACAGCGTATACCCTTCAGCTGTTCGACGATAACGCTGATATCGATGCCGCTCCGGAGGGCCAGTGAAAGGAGCCTGCCGATAGCCTCGAGCTGGCTCATGGCGCAACCGCCGGCCTTCCCCATCTGCATGAAGACCTCGAACGGCAGATGCTCTTCGTCCTCGTTGATGGTGACGTAGAGGTTCCCGCACCCGGTCGTGATCTTGGTCGTCGTGCCGACCACAACTGCCGGCCGCGGCCGCGGCACGATATTGTAGACTTCCGAGCGTTTTTGATGCGCGCTCGGGATATTAAGGACCTGCTCTTCGCGCGAGCGGTCCCGATAGATCGTAATACCTTTGCACCCGAGCTTGTAGGCCATCAGATACGCGTCGCGGATATTATCTTCCGTGGCATCATGCTGAAAATTAATGGTCTTGCTGACGGCGTTGTCCGTGTACTTCTGAAACGCGCCCTGCATGCGAACATGCCAGACGGTATTGATATCATGGGCAATGACAAATACCTTTTTGACCTCTTCCGGGATCTCCTCGATCTCCGCGAGCGACCCTTTTTCCGCGATAAGCTTCATAAGTTCGGGACTGAAAAACCCGCGAACAGTCGCCACGTCCTTAAAATAAGGGTTAACGTCCAGGAGCTGCTCGTTGTCCAGTATCTTCCTGATGAACGAAAGAGCAAAAAGCGGCTCGATGCCGCTCGAACATCCTGCGATAATGCTCAAGGTGCCGGTCGGCGCAATAGTCGTCAGGGTGGCATTGCGGAGGACGCCGTCTTTGCCGCTCTTATAAATGCTCTTCTCGTAATTCGGGAATGCCCCCCGTTTTTTTGCAAGGGTCCGCGACTGTTCCCGCGCCCTTTTGAGGATAAAGGACATCACTTTTTCGGCCATGGCGATCGCCTCTTCGGAATTATAAGGTATGCCGAGCTTTATCAGCATATCGGCAAATCCCATAACGCCGAGGCCGATCTTCCGGTTGGCCTTGGTCATATGCTCGATCTTTTTCAGAGGGTAATTATTCATATCGATGACGTTGTCCAGAAAGTGGACCGCGTTCTTTACGGTACGGCTCAATTTTTCCCAATCGATCTCGTTCGTGTCGCTCTTGACCATCGTATTGAGATTGACCGACCCGAGATTACAGCTTTCATACGGCAGGAGGACCTGCTCGCCGCAGGGATTGGTCGATTCGTACATTCCGATCTCGGGCGTCGGGTTGAACTGGTTCATGCGGTCCAGGAATATGATGCCCGGCTCGCCGTTTTTCCACGCCATTTTTACCATAAGGTCAAAGACCTCCCGGGCGCGCAGGCTTGCCACGGGCTTTTTCGTATGCGGATCGATAAGATCGTAATCCTTGTCGGCGATGACCTTGTCCATAAAATTATCGGTGGCCGCGACGGACACATTGAAATTGGTTATCTCTTTATCGTTCTCTTTGCATTTTACGAACTCGAGGACATCGGGATGATCGACACGGAGTATCCCCATATTCGCGCCCCGCCGGGTCCCGCCCTGTTTGACCGCTTCGGTAGCCGCGTTAAACACCTTGAGGAACGAGATCGGCCCGCTCGCCACGCCGCCGGTCGTCTTGACGGTGCTGTTCTTGGGACGGAGCCGCGAGAAACTGAAGCCCGTGCCGCCGCCCGATTTATGGATAAGCGCGGCGCTCTTGATCGTTTCAAAAATAGAATCCATGGAATCTTCGATCGGCAGGACAAAACATGCCGACAATTGCTGGAGCTCGCGGCCCGCGTTCATCAGCGTCGGAGAATTCGGGAGAAAATCAAAATCCCTCATCATCGCGTAAAAGGTCTCTTCGGTCGCGGCGCAATCGGCCTTTTTGTCATACAGCCTGTCTGCAGCGGCAATATTTCGGGCGACACGCCTGAAAAGGTCCGCCGGCGTTTCGATCACTTTGCCGTCCTCATCCTTGGCTAGATA
>JAQURW010000115.1 GCA_028715425.1 Candidatus Omnitrophota bacterium | reverse complement strand
ATTCGCCGTATGACCGGACCGTAATCCCTGCCGGTATCGAGGCCGCCTTTGGCAAGATGCGGTCTCGCATTAAACAGATCGTCCGGATCACGGACAGCGAAAACCGCCAGAACCATGTCCTGGCCGGCGATCTCCTCGCGCCGCATGATACCGGCCGCGTTGCGGATGTTATTTTAAAATTTATTGTAGGGTTGCCGGGAACTTCTCCCGACGGGCATAGTTAAGCTATTGTTAACAAAACAATCTTTTGTTAATTAATACTTGACACGGACGATTTTGTCAGGTATACTTTTTCCAGAGGTGAGAGCATGAAGATGGTAGGGATAAATATAAAAAAGCAGCGCGAAGAACAAGCCCTGACCTTACGGGCCCTGGCAAATAAATTGGGGATCAGCGCCAGTTTCTTATCGCAGGTTGAGAGCGGCAAGTCCTCGCCGTCATTAGCCACGTTAAAGAATATTGCGGACGCGCTGTCGACGACTATCGGGAACCTGATAGGCGAGGCTCAGGCGGTCGAGGATAATCCTGTCGTAAGGGCGGGCGAACGGAAATATATCCAGGAAGTGGGCAAGGGGATAACCCTGTTTCTGTTGACTCAGCGCGATACCAATAAACAGATGGAACCATTGCTCTTTAAACTTAAAGAAGGCGCGACATCCGGCAGCAGGTCATATAAACATTTTGGCCAGGAATTTGTCCTGGTGCTCAAGGGCTCAATCGAGATAACGTTGAATGATCTTACCTATATATTAAAGAAGGGCGACAGCATATACTTTAACTCAAGCGTTCCTCATGCGTTCAAGAATATCGGTAGCGACGAGGCAGAGGCTGTTTGGGTCATAACGCCGCCCACGTTCTAGAAAGGGATTTTTTTTGCCCGGAGTGTTCACTAATAGTTAACGTAGTTAAGTATAGCAAAACATAGGGAGGTGCGTCATGAAGGGGTTGATAAAGTCGAGAGTCCAGGGCCCAAAAGGATCGATGGCCAGGTTCTCTGCCAGGGTGGAGGGGTTTGAGTTTGCGCCGTCGCGTGTCGGTGATTTTATGGGGCTTATTTCGGCCGAGATGAAGGCCCTGGATTATGACCGGATACAAACGGACAAGGCCGGCAACCTGATAGGGGTTATCAAAGGATACACAAATAAAGAGGCGGTCATCTTATTGTCCCCCGTGGATATTATCGGGCCCAACCGGCAGAAACTGGAAGGGGCGGACCCGATGAGCGGGGTGCTGTTCAAGGCGGGCATTATATCGAGCCTCTACACGGGGGCATTGATCAAAAGGACCATGCTGCCGTTACAAGGCGACTTGATCGTCGTATGTGTGCCCAGGCTTGAATGCTGCGATTTCGGGATAAAATATCTTTTCGGCGATTTTCTGAAGGCCAGGATCAAAAAGATCAAAGGCGTCGTCCTCTGCGAGCCTACGGATTTTAACGTGAATCTCGGCCATAAAGGCAGAATGGAATATGAAATCGTGGTCAGGGGCAGGCTGAACAGGAATTTTCTGGAGAACCGCGGCATGAACATGCTCGGCACCATGTTTCCCCTGATTAACGAACTGGAAAAGGTCTCAAAAGAACTGCCGAGCGACTACGCCCTGGGGCGTTCAGAACTGAGGATAAAGGACGTGCGTTACAAAGGATGCCGGCCGCAGGACGAGCTGAACGAGTTCCGTATCGTCGTCGACAGGGGATTCATACCCGAAGAAAGCCAGGGATTTATCCTGAACAAGGCCAAGGCCATTGCCAAGGCCGTCTATAAGCAGGAGCCGGATGTCACGGTCAGTACACTGTTGGCGAAAGAAAGGGTGAAGACCTATACAGGGCTTGAGCTTTTGTCAGAGAAGGAATTTAAACCCTGGTCGATGGAAAGTCACAAGCCTTTTGCCTTGACGTCGCTTAAAAGTCTGACCGAGAACGGATTCAAATCGAAGTTCGGATACTGGAAAAAGATCATTACCGATGGTTCATACACCTATGCGCATCTTAATATACCGACGATAGGGTTTGGCGCGGGCCGCGAGGACGACGTCAGGTCCCGCGCGGATATGCCCGGACTTGATCAACTGGCAAGGGCGGCTTACGGCCTGACCTTTATTGTTTTCCGGAATATCGGTATGCCGACCTTCGGATGGAGTTCAGATGAGATCTAAGGACAAGGGTATTAACATACTGGTCATTAATTGCGGAAGCTCATCTTTGAAGTACAAAATACTGCGGATGCCGGTCGGGGATGTGCTGGTGCGCGGAGAGGCCGAACGTGTCGGCATTAAGGCGCAGGACACTTCCGTTATTACGCATGTTGTCTGCGGTAAAAAACGGACGATCAAAACGCCGCTTGCCGACCATGCGGCTGCCCTTACCAAGGCGCTTGAGATGATCGGGGAAGATGCCAAAAAAGACAGGAATATCAGGTTCGATATTTTTGCCCACCGTTATGTCCATCCGGGGACCTTTTTTACCCGGACCGTGAAAGTAGATAAGATCGTTTTGCGGAAATTGAAGGAGACCCTGCCTCTTGCGCCTCTTCATAACCCCATAATCTACCGTCTGATCGGATTTTGCCATACACGATATGCCGGTGTAAAGCAATATGTGGTGTTCGATACGGCTTTTCATAAGACCATCCCGCCGGAATATGCTACCTACGCCCTTCCCTTGAACGTCATGCAAAAGTACCGCATACGCAAGATAGGGTTTCATGGCATATCCCACCGGTATGTTATGGAAGAGGCGTGCAGATTTTTAAATAGAAATAAAACTTCGCAGAGGATCATAAGCTGCCATCTGGGTACGGGCGGTTCAAGCGTATGCGCGATCGCCGGCGGCAGGTCCGTTAATAACTCCATGGGGTTTACGCCGCTTGAGGGACTGGTCATGAATACCCGCTCAGGCGATATCGACCCGGGCGTGGTTTTTTACATAATGTTCAAGGAGCGTTTTTCGCCTGAAGAGACAGAGAACATCCTTAATACGAAAAGCGGCATCCTGGGGGTATTCAACGCGTCGTCCGATCTTAGGGACGTTATCAAAGAGATGGACAGGGACAGACAGGCAAAAATGGCGTTTAACATGTATGTTCGCAGGGTAAGGGCATACCTGGCATTTTATGCCCTGATCCTGAAAAAAGCGGATATCCTGATATTTACCGATTCGCTCGGGACCGGATCGCCGGTATTGCGGGAACATATATGCGCCGCAATGAGTTTTTTGGGGATAAGTCTTGACAGCGAGAAGAACAAAAGATACGAACGCGGCATAAGCGATATCTCCTCAGGAGGTTCCGAAACAAAGGTCCTTGTGGTTCCTACTGACGAGGAACGCATGATCGCCGAAGAGGCGTATAAGGAGTTGATAAGCGATGATCCTGGTTGTCGATTATAACGTGCGGGAATTGAATATCTGGGCCTTCGGGCGGGGGCGGCACGGGGCCTCAGGGGCTTTTTTCGCGAAAAGCGCCGAAGAATTGCACGATGCGAGGGCGCTCGAAAAATACGTCCGTTCAATAACAGGTCGTAACCGCCTTGAAGCCGTTGCGTTCAGGGTGCTGTTCGGCGGCGATTGTTTCGACAGGCCGGCGGCCGTTGATCGGAAGTTTTTCGAAAGGTTCAGGACGTTAACGGACCTGTTTCCCTTGTATGTCCCGTCTCAGCTGGCCATGATGGAAAAATTCCGTGACATGTTCAGGGGCTGCCCTTTGACGGCTTTTTTCGAGACTTCGTTTTTTACGAAGCTCGACGATGAGGAGAAATATTATGCGCTGCCTTTTGAATATTACAAGAATAGCAGAATAAAAAAATTCGGATTTCACGGTATATTCCATGAGGCGAATGCCGGCATCGTCCCGCCGTCACACAGGACGATCTCCCTCGTATTCGATAAACAGACGACCGTATGTGCCGTTCGTGACAGACGGCCCCTTTCGATCAGTCTGGGCTACACGCCCCTTGAAGGGATAATGGCGCACCGCTCTTCAGGCGATCTTGACCCGGGCATAGTCTTCTACCTCATGAAGGCCCATAATTTTTCGATCTACCGGATAGACGAGATGTTGAAGAATAAAAGCGGTTTTACGGGATTGACCGGTTATGATGTCTCACTGAGCGATCTTATTAAACTGCGCGGGAAGGACGCCAAGGTCGATCTGGCATTCGACGTCTATAGCGCCCAGATCATGAAACACATAGGTGAGGGGATAGCCCTCCTGGGAGGCCTGGACGACATCGTGATAGCCGGAGGATATGTCGATATGCTGACGCCGGTGATCCACCATATTTTAAAGAAAATATCGTTTTTAGGCATCACGGTCGGCCGTGTACCGTGGGACAAAGATGCCGATATTACGGACGTAACGTCCGAAGAATCGAAGATAAAAGTTTCTATAAATAGGTCCGGTTTGCCCGCTATAATAGCCCGTGCCGCGCGTTTTCTTCGTTAGACGCCGGCTGCCTCGAGGGGTTGACATATTCCTCATCACTAGGTATACTTACATTTATATTAACCCGTAAAGGAGGACTGGAATATGAAGAACATCCTGGCAGGTGTAATGATCGTCGTGGCAGCAATAACGTTTTCGGCACCTGTATTTGCCGATGCAAATGCCCACAAAGTTCCGGAGGCAAAGAAGACCGGTGGGAATATCTTCGCCGATATGAGCTCCTGGGAAAAGAACGTCGTCGGCAAGAATAAAGCAAAAGGGGCCAGTAAGACCGACCTGACCATAAAGAATAAAAAGGCCGTCCCGGCGAAATAGAAGAAGGGCGCGGAAGAGTTTTTTTGAAGGTGCGGATGGGTATTTACATCCGCACCTTGTTTTTATGAGCTGCCTGAAAAACCCGTTTCATATCTTCCTGTCCTGGTGTACAATGTTAGGCATACTATCCGGTTACAAAGAGGGACTATGAACGAGTTAGACAATAAGACTAAAAAAATAATCACGGCATTCCAGAAGAATGAGATAACGGAATACTACGTGTATAAGGCGCTTTCCCGCTTGAGCAAGGATACCGATAACAAGTCAACCCTGCAACGGATCGCCGATGAAGAGATGCATCATTATCACCTCTGGCATAAGTATTCCGGCGAAAAGGTAAGGCCGGATATTATTAAGCGCTGGTTCTATGTATTCGTAGCGGCTGTTTTCGGCGTAACCTTCGGTATAAAATTGATGGAGGCAGGGGAAGGTAACGCGCAGGATGCATACGGCCGCCTCAAGGATATAGTACCTGATGCCGGCCGGATACAGCAAGAAGAACATGAACATGAAGATCGGCTTATCGCGATGATAGATGAGGATAAGTTAAAGTATCTGGGGTCGGTGGTCCTGGGATTGAACGACGCGCTGGTTGAATTTACCGGCGCGTTAGCCGGCTTTACCTTTGCCCTGGCAAACTCGCGTCTCATCGCCATGACAGGGCTCATCATGGGGTTTTCGGCCTCTCTTTCCATGGCCGCTTCGGAATACCTTTCCACAAAAACAGAAGCCGGGCAAAAAAATCCCGTGAAGGCGTCGGTGTATACCGGAATAGTCTATGTAATGACCGTCATCGTGCTGGTTGCGCCTTATTTTCTTTTTAAGAACTATTATGTTGCGCTCTGTTTGACCCTTGTCTTGGCCGTTCTCCTCATCCTGATATTTACGTTCTACTTTTCTGTCGTAAAAGATGTCCCCTTCAGAGGGCGGTTTACGGAGATGTTCGTTATCAGCATGGGGATAGCCGGCTTAAGCTTTATCATAGGGCTTGTCGTGAAAAATGTTCTGAAGGTTGATGTTTAGCGACTGGTAGATCAAATAAAAAAAAGACCGTAGCGGTATGGTCTGTAAAAAAGCGTTTAAGAGAGGGGCAGGTTTATGTGTTTCCTTAATATGAAACGATTCAGCGTACGATGGAGGGGCGCAGGCGTTGTGGTATCATGGGTTGTCCTCATGATGTTACAGCCGCTTGTCCCTGACCAGGACAGGAGTGTTATTGCCATGACAGGACCTATCGTTGTTCTAGAAACAAGCCAGGGCCAGGTAGAGATAGAACTAATGCCTGATATCGCGCCGAAGGCGTGCGAAAATTTTGTGAAGCTTGTTGAAAAAGGGTATTATAACGGCATAACGTTCCACCGTGTTATCAAGGGGTTCATGATCCAGGGCGGGGACCCGACCGGGACCGGGAGAGGCGGCGCGTCGGTGTGGGGAAGGCCGTTCGGGGACGAGGTAAAGCCCGATGTCACGTTCGACAGCCAGGGTATACTGGCCATGGCCAATTCAGGCCCGTGTACGAACGGAAGCCAGTTCTTTATAACGACCGCAAAAGCGCCGTGGCTTAACATGCGCCATACCATATTCGGCCGCGTGATCGCGGGATATGATGCCGTGCAGAAGATCGAGAACTGCAAGGTTGACCGTGACGATAAGCCCGCGGACCCGCAAACCATCGTAAAGGCGTATGTTAAAAAAATATAAGGCTGTCCCTGATAGCGTGTAATGTTTATTGCGTAACGTATGACATAAGAGTTGTTTTTTTCCGAGTTCAACATAGGAGACGGTTATGATGGTAAGTCTGACGTGGGGCGCGTGCGCAAAAATAGCGTTGTTAATAGTTTTTTTTCATTTCACAAAAAATGTGATCAAGAAACTGCAGGAGAAATACTGCCCTCTTTGTAAAACCGATCCTTGCGCGAAATAACGTTGGGAATAGGTGTAATGGCAAAACTCAAGCTGGACTTGCACGATATTTTTAATAAAGGCGGTGCCATTGAAGCCGAACTCCGGGATGTCATCGCCGAGGCCGTTCACAAAAGGATCGCTTTGGTAGAGATCATCCCCGGCAAGGGAAGCGGCCAGTTGAAAAAACATGTCTTACGTTTCCTCGATCGGCCCGATATTAAAAAGCTGTATCACCGGATAGAAAAGGACAGCAAGAACTTCGGCAGGATATTTGTCCATTTTAAATTTTGATATTCAAAGCCCTCCTTTTATACACAATTATATTACATACTTATTACACGGATAATACCATAACCCATGCTATTTTTGATACACTACTTCATGGCGATAGCCTAGCACATAGGCCAAGGTATTATCATGACAAAAAAAATAGTAACATTATTGCTTATCTTCACCCTTACTCTCGATACGGCAGGTTACACCCTTGCCGTTATGCCTGCCTCTCTGAACCCGGTCGCCAAACGGCATATACTCGCCGCGCTCGAAAGAACCAGGATCACCTACGCTGAATCCGAAGATGCGAAGCGGCTCCTGGCAGCCAACAATACATCATGCCTTTTGCTGTCATCAGGCAACTATCTTGTCACGAAAGAAGTAGCAGACGATGAAATAAAACTCCTGCGCGCTATTATCCATGAGGATGTCGAAGCGGTCATGCAGATAATCGCCGGGAAAGATAGATACGTATACCGGGCCATAAAGGAACTGATAGTACGCTATTTTCCTCCTCCTCTTAAAGGATCTCTCTCAGTAGAACTTTATGTCAACCACACTGTTGCGCGGGCGTTTGAATGTCTTATACCGCTCCGTGAAAAAATAATACAGCGGAACGATCTACAGCCTGGAGAAACGACATTCCTGGATACCATAGAGCCGCTCATAAATGCCTACCGGCACTGCTATTTTACCGAAAAATTATGGGATCCCGCTTCCCGGGGTGAGACGATCAGGCAGGCGTTAAACTCAGGAATGGTATTCTATCAGACAGCATCCGGCCAAGAGATCGAATATACGGAAGAAGAGATGGCCGTCATACAGCCTCTCATCGACATCGAAAAAGAAGAGCAAAAAATGCCGCGATCGGGAAATGATGGCGAGGAAAGGGCATATGCCTTCATCAATGCGGTCAATCCTTTACGGTTAAAAAAACTGGCATATCTTGATTCTCTGGCGCAGAGAAAAGACCCGGAATTTACGCGGATCATCCTGAATATCCTGCGTAAAGGCGGGCAGCGGTTTT
>JAQURW010000114.1 GCA_028715425.1 Candidatus Omnitrophota bacterium | reverse complement strand
AAAAAGTCCTTTCCTCAAAGCTGTCTCGTGTGCGCTTGTCCTCTTTTTTACGGCCAATACCGTGGCGTGGCCGGAGTTCGAAAGCTTCCATTTAAGCCCGCAATCTGTTTTTAAACCCATCACACGCGATGCGATCAGGGATATCGGCATAATAAAATTTTACCTTACCTGCCTTTCGAAAAGCGTCGACCTGAAGACCCTTGAACGTGACGTGAACGCCCTGATCCCGGGGGAGAATATCGACGTTTCACTGCGTTTTACCGCGAAAGGCGATCCTGCCTTCCAAAGTCTTCTCGCCGGCCGGCCGGACGAATCGATAGTCCCCTGCAGCGTCAATAAGACCGCGTATTATGCGCACGTTGTATTCGCCGGCGAAAAAAGCCCTCCCCAGGTCGTTATTTTCACCGCCGCTGAATTCGAACGCATACTCGACAAGGGAATAGTACCGTCTCCGGCGCTTCTCAGCCGTCCTGAAAAGACCGCGAAGGACATCGAGCATGAAGAGAATATCGACACGCCGCTTGCGCTTATACACGGCACCAGCCCGCATATGGTGCAGAAGGTCAAACTGTATGCGACGCTTGCGGTCTTTGATTTTCTAAAACATTTTGGCGCAGACAAAAACCTGATCGAAGATTTCAGGACAATGATCAATGAACAAAAGATAACGATAGTTCCCGGCGCCATCAAGGTGATCGTGAGGATCGGCGGCGAGGAAACGACGATACCGGTTGCGTTGAAGGATGCCCATGTAAGCAACAGATTTATCAATATCCCGACTTCAGTAAACGCGGAACTCGGAGGCATTCTTATCCATGAATTGGGCGCACGGTGCGGGCAGGGCCATATGGTTAACCGCGATCTTCAGGTGGCGTTTCGAATATGGTTGACAGCCACCAGGCAACTTTTGCATTTTGACCGCAAGCTATATCCGGTCCTTGAAAAGGTCCCGTCCCTTGTTTTTGCGGAGGACTTGACCGAACTTGAGGAGCGTGATTTCAGGGAGGGTACCGAACAAAGGCCGCGCTCTGTCCTTATGGGAAAGTACGTGATCGTGGGGGACGTCTCGTTCGTTCCCGACGGGACGACCGGACGGCTCAAGGCAAAATTCGACGCATGGGATATCGTCGCCGAAAAGCGCCAGACCATTACCCTGTACGGCCGGCCCGGCGATGTAACGGCCTTTACCGGATTCCGCAGGACCGGGATCCCTGAGATCGACGATGCCCTTACGCGCTATGTGTCGGGGCCGGCGCAGTATATCGTGCTGGAGCCTAATTCTTATGGAATCGAAGGCCTTGGAACGACGAGCGCCTTTGCGGTGACGGAACGGTTTATGGGTAACGATATAGCCCTTTTCCATGAGGCTGCCCACGGCGTTATCGACCGGGAGTTCCGGGAGGGTACGGTCTCGCCGGTCCTGGAATCGATCGTCGGACAACTTACATATAAAGGCAAGGCCGGCGAAGAGGCCCTTGAGGTATATCTGGAAGAAAAGGCCGTAAAATACCGTGTGCCGGCGGCAGGACGCAAGAAATGGAAACAGGCGCTCGGCGAGCATTATGCCCTGAGGCTTTTCCAGCGTCAGATGTGGGGCGCCGACGACCAGCGCCTCAGCGCGTTGTCGAAAGTTTCGTACCAGCGCCTGGACGATCTTGCATTTCAAAAGGTCGGCGCGGGGGAGGACAGTGTCGCACACGTGCCGGCTGCCCTGGCAAAGGACGCGGCCGGTGAAAGGATATTTGCGCGGACGTATCTTATGCAGCATCAGTGGTGGTTTTTCTCGGGATGGACCAAAAAGGGAATCCCCCGCGAGCAGGTCACCCTTACGGTGGCAGGGCATACGATCGATATTTACAGCTGGCGGCATGAAAAACTGGCGCAGGAAGAGATCGCGACCATCGAACGGTCTCTGGCGCGGTTTGCCGGTGTCTTCGGCGGTTTTGTCCTCAGGAAATGCCGGTATATTCTGGTGAACGACGTGCCTGATAAAAAACAGCTTGTAACCGGGGAGCCCACCAACGGCCAGACATTCTATGATATGGAGGCGATAGTCCTTTATCCCGCAGCGTTCAAAAAAGAGCCGTTCCGTATCGATGCGATCAAGAACAACCTTGAAGGCGCCATGCTCCATGAGCTCGGGCACGTCATGGAACATTATGTTATAAACGGCACAATGTATCTTAAACAATGGGAAAAAAAATTCGGGTGGGACGGCGGCCTGGTACAGAGCCCTGAACGCTGCATTACAGCCTATGCCGGGACATCTGCACCTGAAGATCTGGCTGACAGTACCGCCGCGTTTTTAAAAGACGTGAAGTATCTGGATAGAGGCCGCAGGAACTTCCTCGGAAAAGCATTCGGGCAGGAAGCTCAGGTATCGATAGGACAGGCCGTAAGGCGTGAAGGAAGCGATATGGTTTTGCCGCGCCTTTCGTCGCCGGTTACCTATACATGCGTCGGAAATCAGAAACCTGAAACGCGCGGGATCCCGTTGTCTTTATGGCTTCTTCTGAAAACGGAGCGCCGGCTACGGGCCATGCCGTATTTTGCCCGGAGGATGTATCGGCAACTGGATGCGTGGTCAGGGTACCGGCTGCCCGGTATTTTTGCGTTCCGGGAGAGGTTAGGAAGGAAGATAACGGCTATTATCCGGAAAGACGGACGGTACGCTTCGGAAGGCCTTTTAGGCATGGTCCTTTGCGCCGACGACTGCGATTATGCCGGTAGCAGCATGATGAAGGCCGTGCGGCTTTTTGCTGACATAAACCCGGCCGCTTTTTCATCGCGCAACCTGAAGATTTTTTTACGAAGATATGCGAGCGAGCGCCTGGGATCGTCCGCCACTACCGTCATCCAGCTATTCGTCGAGATAAACCCGGAGGCGTTTTTAGACGCTAAGGTGGTCTCGCGTATCTTCGATATGTTTAAACGAGACCAGATGGCTGCTTCTCTGGTACTCGGTATATTGGAAAAGATCGCTCCGGCCGCTTTTAATCAGGAGAATTTCCAAAAGGCGCTGTCGCTTTTGGATTCGAAGGATGCGTCGAGACATGCCGAGAGTATACTCGAGGTCTTTGCGAAAACCAATCCCGCGCTCTTCCATAGCCGTAATCTTATCCGTGTCCTCGGTCATGGGACGAATTCCGGGCTGGCCCAGGGGCAGTCGGTCCTGGCCGTGGTGCGGGTATTCGGGCGCGTGAACCCGGCGGCCTTTACCGGAACCGCGTTTAAGTATTTCCTTAATGTTGTGCGCAGGGGCGGCCTTGTCTATGAGCGCAATGCCTATTATGTCGCCCATGAATTTATATATGCCAATCCTCATGTCATTACGGCGGGCACCTATGCCCGTTTTCTCAGGCTCGACCTTGACACGCATTTCGGAAGACTGGCGGGCAACGATCAGGCTGATGGTTTCCTGCGCGCCTCCATGGTCGAAGACCTGCGGCCGCTTTTTGTCAACGCGCCCGATAAAGCGCTTACCGCAGGGCGTTTGGAAGTCCTTATACGGGAAGCCGTGATCACCGGTTCATTCAAGGCCCGGCCGCTTCTTGATCATCACCTGCAATTATTTGTCCGCGCGCAGGACCCCGGCATTTTCTCGCAAGGTCTCTTTGACCGCCTTGTGTCCTGGGCCGGCGCGGGTGACCACAACGTTTCGCAAAAGGCATATGCCCTGATGCCGCAATTTCTAAAGAGCAATCCCGGCCTTCGCACGGCCGGGAACGTCAAGAAACTTCTCGAGCTCGATAAAGCGCGGCCGCTCTTGCCGCTTGCCTTGCGCGGCACCTTCCCGGTGTCTTTCGACCTTTTTGCCGGCGGCCCTGTTACGGAGGATATCGATGTTTTTAACGATGAGAACTTTGCCCTGGTCCGCGGGATGATGGAGCATAGAGAGCCGGCGGTCAGGATCGACGGGTTTATCGCGGCGCAGTCATTTATCAGGAATTCTCCGCGCTATCAGAACGAAAAGACGCTCAGGCTCTTACTGGGATATTTTAAAACGATGGCTCACGGCGCCTGGGACCATAACGACGTCATGGCTGCCTTGCTTGATGCTTTCAGGGCATTCGGCCCGGACAAGCCGGGTATTTTTACCGAAGCGGCGCTTGCCGACTTTCTGAAATATGTGACCGGTCCCGACGGGAGCTTCACGAGCCAGGCCGTTGAGGATGTCGATAAATTATTTTTGATATTTATTGCCGGCAATAAGGCCGCGTTCTCCGATGCCAACCTGAAAGATGTGCTGGGTGTTTTTGAAAAGCGGCATTGGCAGGATGTCGCGGTCAGGACCGAGAACGAGGCCGAACTCATGACGGTGCTTCAGGTCCTGTCCGCATTTGCCAAGGCAAGGCCCGGGACACGCGCCGATGAGGGGCTTGAGGCCATTTTTACCGTCGATAATTTCAACGTCCTTTTCACCGTATTTAAAAAGATCCTGGACCGGATAAACGCTATCAGGCAGGAAGACGGCTTCGGCCGGCGCCCGCTGGTGTCGTATTACGTTTATCTTCATTATCTGGCGCGGGCCTTCAGTATGTTCATAGACCGTAACAACGCCGTGATGACGCCTGAATTTGTCGCGACCGTGGCAGGGCTCGGAACCGATATGGCATTCGAGCTTAAGGACGACATGTGCCTTCTCCTTTCTCAGATGCTCGGGTCATTGACGGGCCAGGCAGAGAGAAGCACGGTCGAGTCGGTGCTGGAGGCTGCCCATGTGCGCATGGCCGAACAACTCGGCCAGAGTATCCATCGGCAGTATCCGCATCTGGGGGTAAGCGCCGCGTCCGTCGGTATTATCGAAGAGATCTGCGGGAAACAGGCTATGAGCGACCTTTCGGTCGGCGGCCAGCAGCTGGTCCGTTTACGTATCATGTCCCGTGTCATCGACGCGGAAGGGAAATTGCCTGCCGGCAGGCACATGACCGGGAAAGACAAGGAGCGAACGGTCAAGGAATTTCAGGAAAAGGTCGTTCCGTCGATACGGCTGGTCGAGGAACTGTATAAGAACACCAACCCTGTCGGTATCGAGATACATGTCAGGACCGCAGAGTTTTCGCCGGCCGAACTCGACAGGATGAAAGATTTTTTCGGATACGGCCTTTTGATACCGTCCAAGACCATTATACGCGATCTGGAGATCGACAAAGGCCACCTGGAGCTCAGGATACATCCGGGGTATTACCCGATCCTGATGGCGTGCATAGAAGAGTATATCCGGATGGGCGCGCTCAAGCCGAGCCCCAAGGCGTGGTGGACGCTGGCGTCGAACGGCACCGAACGGAATGTCGATCTTCTGCCCAATCATCATCTCAGTATCCAGGGCATGCTCGGCGCCGACGCGATATGGCTTGTCTCTCTCGGCTATAATCTCGGCGTGACCCTGGCCGAGCCTGAGACGCTCAAGAAAAGGCAGGAAGAGCGCGAGGGCGGCGCAGCCGGTTCCGATGTCCCGTTCCCGGGGATTTATAATTATGCCGGGGTAACGTACGCGGTCAAAACGACGGGGACGCTGGCGGCGGGGCGGAAGCTTGATTGCGGCCAGACCAATATATACGATCAGGGCGCATTGGGCGGCAGGTTCGTCGATGACGGGACGATGGTCAGATTTTACCGCGAAGACATACGAACCAAGGCCTTGTTAGCGTCCTTGATATTGGCGCATGACGATAGTTACGGGTACATGGACCCGGCAGTGCGCGCAAAATTAAAACCCCTCTATGAAAAATTCAAAGGCGACCTGCGGTCCTGCCTGGAAAAGGTCATGGGATTGCATAAGCCCGGCATCGCCGGCGAGGCGGCGCAGGAGATCAATGAAAAGATAGACGTCATCATGGGCGCGACGTACTCATTCAGGCGCGATCCCGTATATGCGACGCATTATGACGGGAAATATCTCCTGAATGCCGTGCAGTACCTCTGGGACGCCATACGCGCCGACGAGACCCATAGGGGATGGAAGCTTTTAGTCAAGCTCCTGATCGACGAGCGCGCCCGCATAAAAGAGGCGCTTTTTAACGGCGGCGCCGAAAGGACGATTGTGACCATGGCCGAAGAGCTTACTACCAGCGGCGATTTCGGCGCGGTCATGGATTATCTTGTAAGGCTTAATGAAGACACAGAGACAAAAGACGAAGCCCAGAGGCTCCTCCGTATCGCCGGCGGTCCGCTGGCCGAAAAGATACTGAAGGCCGAGGATGCCATAAAGGCCGCGGCGCAAACTGTAGAAGACCGCGACCGGGAGCAGCGTAAAGCCGAGGTCGAGGAAAAAGAGCGCGCCGGGGCCGTTCAAACGCAGGATAGGGGTTCGGCAACCGTCCAGCGCTACGGAACAAAAAATGAGCAATGCGCGAAAGACCTTGTCACGGCGCTCCAGGACCTCGCCTTAAGCGCAGGGCCTGATGAAAAAATCGTCTTTGCCCTCGACAAGGCGCTCGGCCGCGATTCAGCGCGGAAATTTGTGCAGGAGGTCATCCGCGACCTCGTCGAAAAGACCCGCGATGAGCGTATCAGGGCACTCCTTAATAACCTTATTATCGTGGAGGGGCGAAACCAGAACCTGGTGCGCCAGGTAACGGCAATGGTCTCCTCCGGCACGGTTAAACCGGAAAATGTTATTATGGTGACGACGGTTGCCAATCAGGAGGACTGCCGCAGCCTTGACAAGGCGGTGATCACCTTTGTCGACGATACGCGGATATCGATATCGGATTATTACGCGTTGCCGCAGGTAATACTTTTTACCCTCTCCAAGGTCCTGTATGTCCGGGGAGCGGGACGGTACGCTGACGAGCAGAGATTTTCCGAATTGTATACATGGTTCGCCAAGGACGTCCCGCCGGTAAAGGACATCATCGACCGCTGTGTCCGCGCGAAACAATTTGTCCTCAAACTGGAACCCATCGAGAAGATAGACACTGCCGATCTTGAGCGTATCTATCGTTCATTCCGCGAGTTCCTCGAGAAGGCATAGGCCATTCTTTCCCCGGAAAATTTCCCCTGTGGTAGCCAGTGCTATTGACTTTGACAATACTTGGCGGTATGATTTGACGGTATGAAAAGATATTACTGCCTGGCGCTTATCGCCGTGGTCTTCGGCCTCTATGCAAGGACCTTCACCTTCGACTTTACCTGGCTCGACGACACTAAATTGATCGTGAGCGACCAGAAGTTCCTGGCGGATTTCCGGAACATCCCCGGCGCCTTTCGCCGCGATGTGGTGGCGGGCAATGAAGGCCCCGGTATTTTTTACCGGCCGCTGGTGACGCTCTCTCTTATGGTCGACGCGCATATCGGCGGGGCCCGGCCGTTAGTTTACCATGTGACGAACGTGGCCCTTCACGCGCTGGTTACCTGTCTGGTCTTTATGGTCCTGACGGCGCTCCGGTATCCGCCATTTCCTTCGTTCATTCTTTCCCTTATCTTTGCGGTCCATCCGGTCAACGTGCAGCCGGCAGCCTGGATACCCGGCCGCACCGAAATGTTGTTGGCCTTGTTTGTCTTGGCTGCTTTTTTCGCGCTTATCCGCTTCATGGAAACGCACAAGCCGCGGTATCTCCTGGCCCATCTTTTTCTTTTTGCGTGCGCGCTTTTGTCAAAAGAGACAGCGGTTGCCTTAATGCCGGCAGCCCTTGTTTATGTGTACGGTGTCCGGAACGAAAAAATCTTTTCCCGGGGCCCGGTAACGCTCATAGGATGCTGGGCGGTTCTTCTGGTATCGTGGTATTGTGCCAGGGCCGTTTTTTTACCGCACCAGATCGTATATCCTCTCGGCAATACGTTTGCCGGACTTTTCGATAACCTTTCGGGACTTCTTTTATACTGGGGCAAGATATTCCTGCCGGTCACCATGTCGGTCCTTTCCGTCAAACAGGATATGCCGCTTATATACGGTGCGACGGCCGCGATCGTTGCGTTAATAATTTTCGGTATAACAAGGCCGAAAAGGACCGCTATGGCCGCCTTTGGCCTGGCATGGTTT
>JAQURW010000113.1 GCA_028715425.1 Candidatus Omnitrophota bacterium | reverse complement strand
CCCGGAACTCGGCTCCATACAAACCGTCATAACCTCGACCGCTACGGTGCAGCCGCAAAACAGGCTCGAGATAAAACCGCCGATCAACGGAAGGATCGAACAGATCCTGGTCAAAGAAGGCGAAACAGTCAAGGTGGGGCAGATACTGGTGTGGATGAGCTCAACGGAGCGGGCGGCGCTCCTGGATGCGGCGCGGGCCCGGGGGGCCGAGACCCTGAAATATTGGGAAGAAGTCTATAAGCCGACCCCGCTCATGGCGCCTATAGACGGGGAAGTGATCGTCAGTAAGGACGAACCCGGGCAAGTCGTCACGTCGGGCGATGCCGTTGTGGTCTTATCCGATCACCTCATTGTCCAGGCGCAGGTCGATGAGACCGACATAGGCAAGATAAGGACCGGGCAGAAAGCGGATATCAGCCTGGACGCCTATCCTCAAATAAAAATAACCGGCACGGTAAACCATATCTATTACGAATCCCAGGTCGTGAACAACGTCACTATTTATCAGGTGGACATGATGCCCGATACTGTGCCTGATGTCTTCCGTTCGGGCATGAGCGCTACGGTCAGCGTAGTCGTAGAGGCAAGAGACGGCGTACTGACCTTGCCGCTTGCCGCGGTAAAACGCGACAAAGAAGGCCCGTATGTCCTGATAACCCGGGAGCCCGGCAAAGAACCGGTCAGGCGGCCGGTCAAATGCGGCCTTTCTGACGATAAAAATATCGAGATTGTATCCGGCCTGACCGCGGATGACAAGGTGTTAATGATCACCGAAAAATATAAAGGCCCGCAAGCCTCTTCCCAATCCACCAATCCGTTAAGCCCGTTCGGGCGGAGAAGGTAGGGCAGGCATCGGCATGGCGAAGATCATCGAGCTCAACAATATCTCTAAGACCTATGCGACCGGCGCCGTCAGCGTGGCGGCCCTGCAGGGCGTTTCTCTGGCCGTGAACGCCGGAGAATTCGTCGCGATCATGGGCCCGTCCGGGTCCGGCAAATCAACGCTCCTGCATTTACTTGGTTTTTTAGACAGGCCCGATTCCGGCGGATATCGGTTAGGCGGAAAAGATACCACGAAATTAAGCGATGATCAGCTGGCCCTTTTACGGAACAGCCTTATAGGGTTTGTCTTTCAGCAATTCCATCTTCTCCCGCGCATAACGTCCCTGGAAAATGCGGAACTTCCGCTCATATATGCCGGCAAAAGGCATCTTAAGGAGAAGGCGATGGAGAGGATCAAGGATGTCGGATTGGCCCGGAGGGCGCTTCACAGACCGAACGAGCTTTCAGGCGGGGAACAGCAGCGTATCGCCATTGCCAGGGCGCTGGTCAACGACCCCCTGATCATTTTTGCGGACGAACCGACCGGGAACCTCGATACCAAAAGCCAGAACGAGATCATGGCCATTATTGCCGAACTCAATAATAAGGGTAAAACAATAGTGATGGTGACCCATGAGGAAGAGGTCGCGGAATATGCCAAAAGGATCATACGCATGAGGGACGGGAAGATCATCGCCGATGAGATCAAAAAACCTGCGGCCACGGACCTTGCGGAAGGGCCTCAAGAGATAGCGGTCGACTCTATCGTGTCCGGCGCGCATGCCGAAACGAAACGAGCGGAGATCACCGACCATTTTCGGCAGGCGTTCTGGGCGATAGTTTCCCATAAGATGCGTTCGCTCCTGTCGATGCTCGGTATTCTTATCGGCGTCGCGGCGGTGATCGCGATGCTTGCCTTGGGCGCAGGCGCCCAGGAATCCATCCAAAAGCAGCTGGCATCCCTGGGATCCAATCTTCTGACCATACGATCCGGATCGCACCGGTTGCACGGCGTTTCTCTCGCTGCCGGCGCGGTTACGCGCTTTACCTTTCAGGATGTAGAGGCGATCCGCAAGGTCCCCGGCGTCAAACGCGTCTCGGCCTCGGTTACCGGCGCGGCACAGCTCGTCTACGGCAATAAAAACTGGAACACACAAGTACAGGGTACCGGCGTCGACTATGCAGAGATGCGCGCTGCGGAACCGGCTGTCGGCCGGTTTTTCCGGCAGGAAGAAGTGCGTATGCGCGCCAGGGTCGCTGTTCTGGGGACGACGGTCGTGCGGCAGCTCTTTGAGGATGCGAATCCGCTGGAGGCATATATCCGCATGAACCGTATCAGTTTTAAAGTGATCGGGGTCCTGCCGCAAAAAGGGGCATCAGGATGGCACGATAATGACGACGTGGTCGTGATACCCGTTACGACAGCCATGTACCGCCTGTTAGGGAAACAATATGTCGATTCGATCGATGTGGAGGTTGAAAATATAGGGTTAATGGACCAGGTACAAAAATCAATAAACGATCTCCTTATCAAGCGCCATCGGATAACCAAGGACAGCGAGGATTCGTTCGAGATCAGGAATATGGCCGATATCAAAGAGACCATGGAGGCGACCACGAAGACCATGACCTGGCTCCTCGGATCCATTGCCGCCATCTCGCTTCTCGTAGGCGGCATCGGCATCATGAACATCATGCTGGTCTCGGTCACGGAACGGACGAGAGAGATAGGCTTAAGGAAGGCCATAGGCGCCCGCGAGTCGGATATCATGCTACAGTTTTTGATAGAAGCCGTTGTCATGACGTTTTCCGGCGGGGTTACCGGCATCATCTTCGGCGCCGGCATAGCGTTACTCATGGCGCTCATCGCGGGATGGACGATAAAGATCTCGCTATTTTCCGTTATTCTTGCGACGACCTTTTCGGTCGTTGTCGGCGTTATATTCGGCCTGTGGCCGGCGCGACAGGCGGCCCGGCTCAACCCGATCGAGGCGCTTCGCTATGAGTAAAAAGAACGTGAACGACAAAATAAACAGCCTGTTGATCACCGTCACGAAAACAGCCTACGCCAGGGTAATATTCCTTTTGTGTTTTGTTTTTCCCGCGCTCTTTCTCGCCGTTTTTAATTATGTCAAGATATACGATGAGTTTACGGAAACGGCGATCATGCAGAAAAGGTATCTGGCGACCCTATCCAGCACCATCGTCAACGAAAAACTCAATGCTATTATCAACCTGGGGCTATCGTTTGCGACCATGCCGCTCTTGGTAGACGAAACCAAAAAAGGGGACTGGGAAAAGGCCGTTACTATGTTCAGTAACGCCCGCAGGGACTATCCTTTTATCGAACGGATATTGATCGTCGGCGTAGACGGCGTCATCAAGGCCGCAATGCCGGGAAATCCCGTTATTGTCGGGGCCAGCCGGGCAGGAGAAGAATGGCATAATGCGGTCACCGAGGGGGTCATGCCGTATGTCTCGGACGTTTATAAGGAGATCACCGGTCCGCGTTATAATGTTATTGCCGCCGTGATCCCTATCAGAAACGATCCGGGTCTCGATTTTAACGACATTACCGGGGAGAATGCCGGCCGGGTGCTGACCGGGTTCCTGGTCGTCCAGATAAAACTGGATATTTTTTCGGGATGGCTCCATGCCGTTTCGACAGGGCCCGGCGGGTTGATCTATATCGTGGATAAAAAAGGCCGTATCGTTTCGCACCCCCGGTATAAACCTCAGGGGGAGATCATCGATTTCAGCAGTGTGCCGATCGTCAAAAAGGTGATGAAAGGCGAATCCAATGTCGAATTAAATTACAATCCCATTGAAAACGAGGAACGTATCGCAGCCTATAAGCCGGTGCACGATTATGGCTGGGGTATTATTGTCGCGCAGCCCGTACATAAGGCATTTAGCCTGCGCGACAAGACGCTCATCTTTTTATCGCTGGTATACGCCGTGATCATTGCCGTGAGCCTTTTTTTGGGAGGTTTAATATTGCATCTTTTGACCCTTCTGAAAAAAAGGGAAGAAGAGCTCGAAAAATTATCGCTGACGGACCATCTTACCGGCCTATATAACCGCCGTGGATTCGTCACCCTTGCCGGACAGGAGCTCAAAATGGCGCGGCGCATGAATCGCGAAATGGGGCTGATATTTATAGACCTGGACAATATGAAAACGATAAACGATACCTTAGGGCATCCGGAAGGCGACAAGGCCCTTATCGACCTGGCAGGGATCCTAAGGGCCGGGTTCCGCGAATCGGATATTATTGCGCGCGTAGGCGGCGATGAGTTTGCCGTTCTTGTCCTGGAGCCGCAGGAGGGTACGGATAAAAAATTCACCGGGAGGTTGGAAAAAAACCTGGAGATCGAGAATGCCGGGGGAAGCCGCCGGTACAAGTTATCGTTAAGTATCGGCACGGTTTATTGCGGCGCGCAACATTCGTGTAATATTAACGAACTGCTTATGCAGGCGGATAAGCTGATGTATCAGGAAAAACAGCGCAAGAAATCAAAGGGCCGTTAAACACCGTTTGAGAACCTGCCGGGGAACCTTTCGCGTAAGGTAATAACAAAAAAAACAGTGGTTGGACGTTTTTCCGGGGAACCGGATGCCTGCGGCCTGAAGCCGCCGGCGGAGCGGATGGAAGCCCGCGCCGAATAGGGCGGCGATAAAACGGTTTTTACCGGCATTCCGCAAAAGCTGCCGGGGGGTATCGCCGGCAATAGCCCCGAGCGTAAGGATGTCCGTGTCAGCGGCATACCCGCAGCAGGGCCGTACGGTCCCGTCGGGGAGGACAAAAAAAACATTGCCCGGACCGGCGCAAAGATCATCCCTGAACCATTTCCCGTCCCAGCCGTTTTTTAAACGGCCTGCCTTGCCTACCGGCGAGAGATCGATGCCGAAGGCCCTGATAAATAACGCGTCATCTTTTATGACAGCCAGGACTTTGTTAAGGCGCTTATGGGTTTCTTTTTCCCGGGCTCCTTTTACGACAGCAAACGAGACAATGTCCGGCCGCCTCCAGACAGCCAGGGCGTTTTTGATGAACACGGCGACCTTATGAAGGTCCTGACGATGAAAGGCATCGATACTTACGCAGATATCGCCGTCATAGCCGCTTGAAAAAAGACGGCGGAGGGTATGCGTCAATTCCTTCTCTGTCCTGAACCAGGCAGCGTTGGTCATAATACGGCTGAAGGTCATGCCGTTCCGGACAGCCTCCCGGCACAGCGCGCACAGAAGGTCAACCGCGAGGAACGGCTCGCCTCCGGTAAAACCTATGCGTTTGATCCCCATGCGGCCGGAGGCCTTCAGGAAACGTACGGCATCGGCCGTATTAAGGCGCACGGGTTTTGCGCCTTCAGCCGTACTGCCGCAGTGGCTGCACCTGAGATTACAGGCATCCGTCAGGGCGAAAAGGATTTCATCGGGCCGGAATCGTTGTAGTGTCATCACCGGCATTATACCATGTTTTTTATATCGCGGCATTCTCTCCGATGTTATAATGGGTTATGATAAAAAAGGCCCTTGCCATAATACCCTGCATCGCCCTCGCGGTATGTGTCTGGGCAGCCGATGCGCCGCAGGGAGCCGTAGCATCAACTCCCGTCGAAACATGTTTTGAATCTGCCCGGATCTTTGAATCCGCCGGCAACGACACCAAAGCCGCGGAAGGGTATATCTATATTCTTGCCAACTATCCTGACGATAAACAAGCCGCGGTCCAGGCGTTCCAAAAGCTTAAGGCGCTCTACCTGAAGGCGTTATCCTCGCCGGCCCGTGCCGGCGCCCCTGATCCCGGCGCATTTTTTGCCGCCATCAAAAATATGTACGGGAATTATAAGACCGAAGGCCGTTACCAAACCGCGATAACGGTTATAAACTATCTGAACAAGATCCATGAAACGCCGGATTATTATAACGATCTGGGCAATATCTATCTTTACGGCCTTAATGATGCGAACAAGGCCATCGGTTGTTTTAAAAAGGCGCTGGTGCTCGGGGTCAATGATTATAAGACCTACACGGACCTGGGGCTGGCCTACGAGCTTGCCGGCGACCTGAACAAGGCGGCAGGTTCTTATAATTATGCGGCTACCATATCGCCGGCGGATTCATGGGTCATGTACGGCCTCGAAAGGGTCAAGGGGATAAAACTTGCCCGCCAGAAACAGATTATACGCGATTGGTATTTTATAGGGCCGTTCAGCGAGAATCATGTCGACGAAGAATTCGAAGAGGCAATGGTAAGCGATACCGACGCCGGAAAAATGCACATGACGCAACAGGGGATCGAGCGGCATTGGCAGCGGCCCTATGGTTACGGCGATTATGGATATGTCAATCTGAACAGCGTTTTTCAGCCGGCGACTTTTGCCGACGGATATGCCCTTACCCATATCTATGCCTCCGAGGCCAGAGAAGTCCTTTTTAAGGTCGGAAGCGATGACGGCATTGTGATATGGCTCAATGGCCGTAACGTATGGGATAACCAGGCCAAGCGCCCGGCGATCCCTGACAATGACAGTATCAAGGCAAGCCTTAACAAGGGATGGAATACGGTGCTGGTCAAGATCACGCAGGGATGGGGCGGCTGGGGATTCTATTTCAGGGTCACGGCCCCTGATGCACAGGTCATCCCGGACCTTGTTTTCGATCCCGTAAAAAATACCGACAGGGCGGTCCTTATTACCGCGCGCTATGCCAAAGAGCGGATGGTCGGGAACGTGAAACAGATCCTTCGGAACCTCGGCCTGTTTGTCCTTGTTGCCGTTCTCATGGCGCTTATTGCGATCAATATACGTACCGGGCTTGCCATACGGCGTATGCGCCGGGATTTTATCGCCGGTTTTACGCATGACCTCAGGATCCCTTTGGCGTCTATAATGGGATCGGCGGAATTGCTTATTGACGGGGAGATCAAGGATCCCGCCAAGCGCGCGTCGTATTACAGGACCATAGCCAGCGAAGCGCGGAGATTGAACCGTTATATATCCATGATACTCGACGCTTCCCGGAATAAAAAGCGTGCAGTCCCGTATCTTTTTACGACGGTCGACCTTGTCGATATCATTAAAAGATCCATCGGGATCTATGAGGAAGAAACGCCGTCGACCGGCCTGAAAATACATTTTGATACGGATGTCGCCAAAGCGCCGGTTAACGGCAACGAAGAAGCCCTTATGCAGGTATTCATCAATCTTTTCAGCAATGCCGATAAATATTCCCCCCGCGATAAAAATATCACGGTGACCGTCAGGCGCATCGATAATACGGTGGCCGTAGCGGTCAAAGACCGCGGCATAGGCATCGGCGCGAGAGAACAAAAGAGCGTCTTTACCAGGTTTTATCGCGCCGAGACCGCGGTAAAGAATAAAATAAGCGGCATAGGCCTGGGGCTTGCATCGGCGAAGAGTATCGTCGAAGCGCATAAGGGGGCTCTACAGTTAAAAAGCGAGCCAGAAAAAGGCAGCACCTTTACGGTATCGTTGCCGCTCGCCGGAAAAAAGAACGAAGCCGGGAGCCAGGAGGTTAGCGATGACAGACAAAAAGATCGCCCGAAAAATACTGATCGTCGAGGATGACCGTCATATCCTCAGGATCATCCGTGACGCGCTGGAAGGGCAGGGATATATAGTCCTGGCCGCGCAGGACGGCCAGACCGGTCTGGACCTTGCGATCGGAGAAGAGGTCGACCTTGTTATCCTCGATGTCATGCTCCCCTATCTGAGCGGATTTGAGATCGCCGAAAAATTGCGCAAGAAAAAAATGTTTTTGCCTATTATTATTCTTACCGCAAAAGATACCGAGGCCGATAAGGTCGCCGGCCTCGGCCTGGGCGTGGACGATTATCTGACGAAGCCTTTCAGCGTCAAGGAGCTTGTTGCGCGCGTCCAGAACAGGATCAGGCGCCGGGAAGCGCAGGGTATGCCGAAAGAGCCTGATGATATTGTCAAAATAGGCAAGGCCGCCATAGATTTTGCGAAGATGGAAGTCCGTAAGGGCGCCAAGAGGTACGTCTTGACCAAACGGGAACTGGATATTATCAGGTACCTTATCGGCAAAAAAGGCAGGGTCGTGTCGCGGTATGAGCTTCTCGAAGTCATCTGGGGTTTCGAAAGCGCGCCGCTGACGCGGACCGTCGATGTCTTTAT
>JAQURW010000112.1 GCA_028715425.1 Candidatus Omnitrophota bacterium | reverse complement strand
CATTGCATGTGCCCCTATCACCGCGACGAAAATAGGGGTATAGTATGAAAGTACTGGGGATCGTGGCCAGTCCGCGCAAAGGTAAACTGACGGATAAGCTTGTGGACTCGGCACTGGGAGGTTTGAAGGATGGGGGTTTTGATATCGAGAAGATATACTTGTCTGACGTATCGATCAAGCCGTGTGCCGGTTGTTTAAAGTGCCAGGCTACAGGACGATGTATTCTCGAAGACGATTTTTATCAGGTGTCGGAAAAACTCAGAGCGGCTGATGTGGTCGTGTTTGGTTCCCCCACATATTTCAGCGGCGTGACATCTATGGCAAAAGCATTGATCGACAGGGGGTTTTCAATGTTCAAAGAGAATGCTTTCGGCCTCGAATACCGGTATAAAAAACCAAGGAAAGCGATCCTTATAACAAGCTGTGACGCACCGTTTCCGTTTTCGCATCTCTTAGGTTTATCGACCGGGTGTATGCGGGCTATGAAGGTATTTTTCGGTTATATGCGTTTAAGTATCAAAGCCGTTACCGTGACAAACGCAAAAAACTTAAATGCACGAAGAGAGAGACGTGTATTAAAGGAGGTTTATGATATCGGCAAAAAAATGTAAGGCATTCGTGGTGTTTTTATCTGTTTTCTTTTTAGCCCCGGTAGCGATGGGTATCTCTGCCGGCGAGAAAGCGCCGGCATTTAAGGTAGTCTCGGGGAGCGATGAGATCCTTGATTCAAGCATGCTGTCAGGCAGGGCCGCTGTGATATTTTACGAGACCAAAGAGACTAAAGAAAAAAACCGCCTGCTTAAAAACGAATTAAACGCCTTATACGATACGTACTCACCCGAATCCCAGAAAAAGATCATGCGTCTGGCGATAATCCGTTGTTCTCAATTCATGCCGAACATATGGCGAAGAAACTTAAGGGAAAATTCCAAAAAAGAAGGTATGACCATATACGGCGACTGGGACGGATCCATGGCGACGAGGTATCATATGGTGGATAACGAAAGTAACGTTCTTATCGTCGATGATACGGGGGTTGTCCGGTTTGTAGGCTCAGGGGTTATCCCGCCGCAAGATTTCGAAAACATTAAAAAGATTATACAGGCGTTGGTAAACCGTACCTGAAAGGATCATGCGGGGCGTCGTAACGACATGGTGGGCCCTGCGTCGGTCATGACGTCGGGGATATCGGTTGTGGTGGAAAAAATGCGCAAGAGCTCTTGACAACACATGGCTAAGATGCTATACTTGAAAGTGAAAACCATTACCGTTAGCAACATCTTTAATAAAGAGGAGAGCTAAATGCCCAAAGGTAATTGTCACGGACAGGGATGGTGGCACGGGAAGTTCCGCGGTTGTGGATATAGGCTCACGGCCGGGAGGGAGGCTATCCTCGACATTTTATCGCATGAAGAAGGCCATCTAAGCGCCGATGATATATATATAAAAATCCATCCAAAATATCCCAGTGTCGGACTTACGACGGTGTATAGGACACTGGATGTCTTATCGAGCCTCGGTATGGTTTATAAACTTGATTTTGGCGACGGGAGATCGCGTTACGAAGTGGCCGAAGGGCCGAAGGGGGCGCACCATCACCATCATTTGGTATGTACCCGATGCAATAGGATAATCGACTATACTGACTTTATCGATGACGAGGTAGAGCTTCTTAACCGGACAGAAAAGGGATTGGAAAAAAAATATAAGTTCAAAATTACCAATCACCTTATCCAGTTTTACGGGGTATGTGAGGAATGTAGCGGGAAGGCATGACCGGTATATTTTTTTCTCACGTAATGGAAATGATTTCCATTTATAATAACTGAGGAGGTGTGGGATGCCGGGGTGGATGAGGCGTCAGAACAATACGAAAGGAGCATATTAATATGAGAGTCGGAGTCGTGTTAGAGGATAATACCGGTGTACATGGCAATGTGTGCGCGCATTTTGGGCAATGTAAATACTTTTTTTTAGCTGATATCGACGAGAAAACCAAAAAGATTACGGCTGTCCGTAGTGTGCCGAATACCGTTTCACATGGCGGAGGAGGGTGTGTCGCGGTGGATGAGATATTAAAGTATAACGTTACTCATGTCATTGCCGGGGGTATGGGGATGGGCGCCCAGCAGAAATTTGCCGGCGCTGGGGTAAAAGTTTTTGGCTATTCGGGCACTGTGCAAAAGGCGCTTGATGATTTTTTGACGAATTCTTTGGGAGGACTTGAGGCATGTAAGGACCACGGCCAGGAAGGTAGTTGTCATTAAAAAGGAGGGCGGGCATGAAACTATGTATTACGTCGGAAGGTAAAACACTGGACTCCAAGGTGGATCCGCGCTTTGGGCGGTGCCAGAACTTTATATTTTTCGACACCGATACCGGACAGTTTGACGCACAAGAAAATACCAACGCTCAGTTCCAAGGGGGGGCAGGTATTCAATCGGGGCAGCTTGCGGTATCCAAAGGGGTTAAAGCGGTTCTTACCGGGAACGTCGGGCCTAACGCCCATCAAGTACTATCGGCTGCCGGGATTAGTATCTTTACCGGAGTGTCCGGAACGGTTAAAGAAGCGATAGACGGTTACAAAAATGGGATCTATAAACCCGCGGCAGCTCCGAGTGTCGGTTCTAAATTCGGAATGCCGAAAAAGTAAGGCAGGCCATTTTGGACAACGAAATTTTGGAAAATCATCAAAAATATCTCGACCGCAAAGTCGTGTATAAAAGTTTTGGGTATGACGTCGACCAGGAGCGAAGCTTTGTTCTTGACCAGGCGAAACCTGTCCGGGGGAGGATACTTGAAGCCGGAACGGGTAAAGGACATTTTGCGTTTGCGTTAGCGAAGGCAGGGTATACGTTCGTTACTTTCGATATATCGCCGGAAGAGCAGCGTCTGGCGAAGCTGAATATCGGATATGCCGGTTTAGAGCAACACGTTGAGTTTAAGATAGAAAATGGCGAGCACACAAGTTTTGAGGACGGCAGTTTCGATACGATCTTTTCCGTCAATGTCCTGCATCATTTACGCGACCCTTATCAGGTGCTTGATGAGTTTGTCAGGATACTTGCTCCTGCCGGAACTATCGTTTTGTCTGACTTTACGCCGGAAGGGTTTACGGTTATGGACAAAATCCACCGTCTTGAAGGTACCACACATGAGGTTGGAAAAACCGGGCTGGCGGATGCGCACGTATATTTGGAGGCAAAAGGTTTTTCGGTCAAGAGAACAAAAAGCGTATACCAATGTGTTCTTATTGCCGGGAGAGGCTGTGTCTAGAGCATGATTATTTCAGTGGCAAGCGGTAAAGGCGGGACAGGCAAGACCACAGTCGCGGTTAATTTGGCGCTGTCACTTAATAATGTCCGGTTTCTTGACTGCGACGTGGAAGAACCCAACGCGCATATATTCTTAAAACCCCGCATGAACGGGAAAAAGAGCGCAACCATTCCTGTGCCTGAAGTTGATGAGGCAAAGTGCACATACTGTGGGAAGTGCCGTGAAGTTTGCGCGTATCACGCTATAGCGGTATTGCCGGAAAGCGATAGTGCGAAGGGAAACGTCTTAATTTTTCAGCATCTTTGCCACGGATGCGGTGCCTGTCGCCTGCTGTGTCCCCAAGGGGCTATAAAGGAAGTTAATAGAGCGATTGGCGTTATTGAAATCGGCGATAAAGACGCAATACAGTTTATCCATGGCCGCCTTAATGTCGGAGAGGCAATGTCGCCGCCGCTAATTCGGCAGGTTAAAGCATATACAAATAATACGAAGACAGTTATTATTGACGCACCCCCGGGAACTTCATGCCCAGTTATTACGGCAGTTAAAGGAAGCGATTTTTGTGTATTGGTTACGGAGCCGACGCCTTTTGGCCTTAACGATCTTGTGTCGGCTATCGACGTTTTAAAAAGGCTGGAGATCCCCTTTGGCGTTGTTATTAACCGTTCGGATCTCGGAGACGGCAACGTTGACCAATTTTGTCAGGATAACAATATTCCCGTACTTTTGCGTATCCCATTCGATAAGGAAATCGCATTATTATATTCGTGCGGTATTCCTCTCGTCCAGAAAAAGACGGAGTATAAGGAAGCATTTAGGATGTTGTTTGAAGAGATAAAAAGTAACATTGTAAGGTGATATGGCCAAACAGATCGTTGTTATAAGCGGTAAGGGCGGGACGGGGAAAACAGTTCTTACGGCGTCTTTTGCCGCTTTAGCTAAAAATAAGATTATGGTCGATTGCGACGTGGATGCGGCTGACCTGCATTTATTATTGTCCCCTGTCGTTAAGACGCGTCATGAGTTCCGCAGCGGGCGGACAGCTGTCATCGATATGAAGAAATGTCAAAAATGCGGCACATGCCTGCCGATATGCAGGTTCGAAGCTGTGCGGCCGGATTTTCGTATCGAACATTTTTCGTGCGAAGGATGCGGGCTATGTTTTCACATATGCCCACACGGGGCAATACATATGGACGAGAACGTTGCCGGAGAATGGTTTGTTTCTGATACGAAATTCGGATCGTTCGTGCATGCAAAACTTGGTGTCGCCGAGGAAAATTCCGGCAAGCTTGTGGCAAAGATACGGCAGATTGCCAAAGAATTGGCGGAAAAGCAAGCACTGGATTATGTGATTATAGACGGGCCTCCGGGGATAGGGTGTCCGGTGATCGCGTCATTATCAGGGGTTGACTGCGCATTGATTGTGACTGAGCCGACACTTTCAGGTTTACATGACGCCGGAAGAGTTTTTGAGGTTGCGAAGCATTTTAATATCCCGGTTAAGTTCGTTGTTAATAAATATGACTTAAACCCGGCGATGACGGAAAGAATAGAAGAGTTCTGCCGTACGCAGGGTGTTCCCGTTATCGGCAAAATAGCCTTTGATACGACGGTTGTTCAAGCGGTGGTAGAGGGAAAATCTATTGTGGAATATGCCAAGTGCCCAACGGAAAATGAAGTCAGAAAGATTTGGGAGAGGATCAACCGTGGTTTATAATACATATCCTATGGCCATCAAGGTTATAGCTACAGGTTCAAGTGCCTGGGAACGGTTTCTCCGCAGATGGGGTGTTTCATTCCTGATCGGCGACGATGTGTTGTTTGACGCCTTTGGCGATCCGGCCGTGCTTCTCGGTAATATGCGCAAGTTTAACGTCGATACGGCAAAGATAAAATATATTATTTTGTCGCACGATGATTGGGACCATACGGCCGGGTTATGGCAGCTATTGCCTGACCGAAAGGACATATCGGTTTATATTTGCCCCGGTTTTAAACAGGAAATAAAAGATAAAATCGCTTCCTTTGGAGTAAAACTTATCGAAGCAGGAACGACGATACATATTAAAGGAGCTATGTACTCTACCGGAGAACTCTACGGCGAATCAGGAGGGAGAAAGATATACGAGCAGTCGGTTGTGATAAAAACGGCCGACGGATTAGCGGTACTGTGCGGGTGCGCGCATCCCGGCGCAGTAAATATCGTTCGGCATGTTAATGAACGTTTCCAGGGCAGCGTTCATTTGCTTATTGGCGGGTTCCATTTGAAAGACAATACGGACGAGGTAAATCTTGATGTCATTAAAGATCTGCAAAAACTCGGTGTCCGGCGCATAGCCCCGATGCATTGTACCGGCACGCGGGCGGTAGCGGCGATGCGCGGCGCGTTCGGGCAAGGATTTATGAAAATCAGGGAAGGAGATACTATAAAAATATGAACAAAACCGTTATAATTGATGAGGGGCTGTGTATCGGGTGCGGGGTGTGTGTATCGCTATGCCCCAAAAAGATCTTGTATATTGACGAGAAAAGCGGAAAATGTAAGGTGACGGGTGGGTCACAATGCGACCGTTTGCGCGGTTGTGTAAAGGCTTGCCCGGTTGAAGCCATAAAGGTTGTTTAAACGGGGACGGCTATTTATAAAGCTTGTCAATTACCGTAAAGTGTGTAGAATATTGCAAGGAATATATAAATATCGGGGTTCAGAAATGTGACACTATTTCTGGAGGGATACACTGATGGTCGGGCCGCCATCTGATTAACAATCAGAGGCGGTTTTTGTTTTTTAGGGGAACATACGGCAAGAAAGGGCTACAGGGATAATGAAACCTAGTGCATCATATGACTACGCGATAATCGGCAATTGTACGAGCGCGGCGCTGGTATCTTCGGAATGCAGCATCGATTGGCTGTGCATGCCGTTTTTCGATTCCGCATCGCTTTTCGGCAAAATCCTTGACGATAAAAAGGGCGGGTATTTTAAGATATCCAGCCCTAACACGCGTACGATAGAGCAGAATTACCTTGTGAACAGCCCTATTTTGCGTACCGTGTTTACTACTGATGACGGTGTGTTCGAGGTGCGCGATTATATGCCGCGCTTCGTGACAGGGGCGGATGAGTACTATTGCCCGTCCGAAGTACATCGCGATATTCTGCTTATTTCAGGAAAGCCCAAAATATGCGTAGAACTGAAGCCGCGGCCCAATTACGGATTAAGCGACGTCGCTTACCAATGCGAGCACGGCCGCATAAAGATTGTTTCAGCGAACGGGAAATATGTCAGTTGTTATTTATACAGCAACCTGGACCACAAAAAAATAATCGGCGGTGAGCCGATCGAACTGACCGGGAGCTCGTTTTTGCTTTTCTCATACCATGAAAAATTGGGAACGGTTGATATCGATAAGGTTTATTACGAGTACGAGAAGACGAAAACCTATTGGCTCGATTGGGTGCGGCGCAGTGTGCTGCCCCCGAAGCACAAGAACCTTATGATCCGTTCAGCTGTTACGCTCAAGCTCCTGACGTTCCAACGCACCGGGGCTGTCATTGCCGCGCCGACAACGTCATTGCCCGAGATAATCGGGAAAGATCGTAACTGGGATTACCGGTATTGCTGGATCCGCGACGCGTCCATGATCGTTGATCTCTATATGAGGATCGGCCATTATCATTCCGCGAAGAATTATATAAATTTTGTCCTTAACAGGCTGCTTTTGAAAGACGAGAATGTTTCTATTGTGTACGGGATTAATGGAGAGGGAGTCCTGACGGAAAAAATCCTGGACCACCTTGACGGTTATATGGGTTCACGGCCGGTCAGGATCGGCAATGATGCTTACCGGCAGGTTCAGAACGATATTTATGGACATCTGATAGAGGCCGTCTATACATATTTTGTCATAAATAAAAACCGGGAAAAAGCGTCCATAGACGAAGAGATCTGGACGGTCGTGAGAGCTACGTCTACCAATGTGATCGAGAAATGGCGCGATCCCGACAACGGCATCTGGGAGCAGCGCGGCCAGCCGCGACATTATGTCCATTCAAAAGTGATGAGCTGGGTTGCCATGGATCGGGCGGCAAAGATCGCGGTGTTTATAAACAAACCGCACTATGCGACGTCGTGGCGGCTTGTCGCTGAGGAGATCAAGAGCGACGTCTTAAAGAACGGCTGGAGCGAAAAGGCGCAGTCGTTCAGTATGTATTACGGGTCGGATGACCTCGATGCGGCGAACCTCTTGATGCTGCATTACGGGTTCCTTCAGAAAGATGATCCGCGGATCGTCAGTACCGTGCGTCAAGCCTATGCGTGTTTGACCTCGAATGACTTTACGTTCCGTTATGTATGCCGCGATGAATTTGGCCTGCCTCAGAGCGCGTTCATCGTTTGCACGCTCTGGATGATTAATGCCTTGTATCTGATCGGCGATGAAAAAACAGCGCGGGCAATGTTGGAGAATCTTTTAAACTGTGCAAACGCATTCGGGTTGTTCTCTGAGGGCATCGACGCGGCGACGCGCCGGTTAATAGGGAATTTCCCGCAGGGGTATTCTCACCTGGCTCTCATCCAAACCATGTTACTGTTAGAAACAAATTATAATTGGAGCGATGCATTTGAGATCGTAAAAAAGTGAAGGGGTATATATGAAGATGATCCTGAGACTTATTGTTATTCTGGTTTTGGTCATCGCATGCGTGGCTTGTGCGTTCTCGTACTGGCAGGCGCGCCAGGAAGAGGTTCGTTTAAAGAACGAGCTTGAAAGAAGGGC